>JAHXHT010000029.1 GCA_025656435.1 Candidatus Thiodiazotropha sp. (ex Gloverina cf. vestifex)
CCTAACGGTCGCAATTACGGCCATACAACCGCGCCTACGCCTATCGGGGACTAATCGCCTCGGCTTTCAGCCTTCCATGGCGATCAGCGTCTGCAATCACAGGGGAGACATAGCGGGAGAGGGCGTCCTCAACTTGGCGTTTTTCCAGCAGGCCGACGGTCATGCGGTCGAAATAAGCATAGATCTGCCCGACCTCGTCCTGACGTTTGATATCCTGTGGGCTGACCAGGGCGCCTGGCTCAGCGACCTTGCCGGCTGCAACGAGTAGGGTGATGGGTCGGCTTAGCCGTTTACTGAGGATATAGGAGAGTATGCCGGCGATCAGAATCAGGCCGATCGTGGCATAACTGATAATACCAATGGTTCGCTGCTGATCTCTGTCGAGATACTCACGGTCCAGGGTGATGATGGCGTGACCGGCAACCACATCCCTGAAACTGATGGGGCTGAAAAAGGTGATGGCAGGGTGACGTTGCTGTTGCTCATCCCGCCAAGACCAGATCATTGGCTCCTGATTGTTTGCCTCAGGTACTTCTCCCGGTACTTTGCCGGAGATGACCCAGGATTTACCACTGGGTACGATAGCGGCGCCGACCACGTTGTGGTTTTGCGTCTGTCGGCTGACCAGCCCCTGCAGGTTGAACTGATCATCGGCAAGTAGTGGCTCACTGGCCGAATTGGCCAACTGTTCTACCAGTATTTCTCCGAAGCCCTTTACCTCACGCATATGAAAACTGTTTTGTTGGGTAATGAGAAACCAACCCAAGATGCCCATGACAAGCGTGATCAGGGTGCCGATGTAGATCGTCCACTTGATGGTGATAGGCACCGGGGCCTTATGGAATAGTTGTACCAGCCAATTGAACACGTGAAAGAAATTCCTCGTTTTTCATTGAGATAAAAGCCTTTATTGTTATCAGGAGTAATCAGGCTTGAAATGAAAACAGGCTTATTATAGCGCCATTCTTCAGGGGGGCGAGATGTCTGTTGTGTGCGCTACGTCAATAGACCATATCTTCTCGAAGATATTGCGGGAACCCTCTATAGCAGGTTTCTCACTCAACTCCCGGCGACGGCAGCTCGATGGATATGCTGTAGTAGCCGGGCGGAAATCTCCTCGATAGACATGGAGGTGGTGTCGAGGTAAGGAATCTTGTAGTGTTTGAAGAGCTGCTCTGCCAGTTTTACCTCCATCTTGCACTGTTCCAAAGAAGAGTACCGTTTGTCAGGACGCCGCTCCTGGCGGATGCGCTGCAGTTGATGGGGATCGATGGTCAGACCGTAGAGTTTTTCCCGGTAAGGGATCAGTGTCTTCGGCAGTAGATCACTCTGCAGATCGTCCTCCGTCAATGGGTAGTTTGCCGCAAGCACACTGTGCTGCAGCCCGAGAAACAGACAGGTGGGGGTCTTGCCGCTACGGGAGACACCGACCAAAATCAGATCTGAAGTGGTGTAATTCTTTGTGATGGCGCCATCGTCATTGTTCATCGCGAAGTTCACTGCATGAATACGCTGATCGTAGGCGCGGTTATTATCGGTGGTGTGGAAGCGGCCGAGAGCATGCGATGAGGGGATCTGCAACTCTGCTTCCAGGCGTGTGGTGAAAGACTCGAAAAAGTCCATGACCGGTACGTCCAGGTTCTTGAAATAGTCCCGTATTCGGGGGTCGACCAGGGTGGTAAAGACGATCGGCTTTTCTTTTGATTCCATGGTTGTCTGGTTGATGCGCTCGGCCACACGCCTGGCTTTTTCCAACGTGTCGATGAAGGGCCAGTGTACGGTCTCGTACTCGAAACCCTCGAACTGGCTCAACAGGGAACGTCCCATCGCCTCGACGGTGATGCCTGTATGGTCGGCGAGGAAAAAAACGGTACGTTTCATATAAGGTCCCGGGTTTGTCTATAACGCAAAGGGCGCGGAGAAGCGCAGAGCCTGCGAGGCTAATGATTCTCGGACAGTCTGAAGAATGCCTGGTGTCTGCAGTTGGACTTCCCTGTGCTCAGTACCAACCTATGCTTGTGGAGCCAGCTCAAGCGGTAGGTTGGGTCTCCTGTGTCGGCCCAACCTGCGAATGACATGTTGCTGTGGTTATTTCTTCAGTCCGGTTAACAGACGCCAGGTATCCACCACCGTATCGGGATTAAGTGAAACGCTAGTGATCTGCTGCTCAACCAGCCACTCGGCCAGGTCCGGATAGTCAGAGGGTCCCTGACCACAGATACCGACATACTTGCCGGCTTCTCTACAGGCGGTGATCGCCATGCTCAACATTTTTTTGACCGCAGGATTGCGTTCATCGAAGCTCTTGGCCACCAGGCTTGAGTCGCGATCGAGTCCCAGTGTCAGCTGGGTCATGTCATTGGAACCGATGGAGAATCCGTCGAAATATTCGAGGAACTCCTTGGCCAAGACGGCGTTGGAGGGCAGCTCGCACATCATGATGACCCGCAGGTCATTTTCACCTCGTTTCAGGCCGTTCTCATTCAGCAACTTGATCACGCCTGACGCTTCATCCAGGGTGCGAACGAATGGGATCATGATCTCCACGTTGGTGAAGCCCATCTCTTCGCGTACCCGCTTCAATGCCTGGCACTCCAGTTCAAAGCATGGGCGGAAGGTTTCAGAAATATACCGGGATGCGCCACGGAACCCGATCATCGGATTCTCTTCTTCAGGCTCGTAAAGTTTGCCGCCAATCAGATTGGCGTATTCGTTCGATTTGAAGTCGGACATGCGAACGATGACCGGTTTGCCGTTGAAGGCGGCAGCCAGGGTGGAAATACCCTCCACCAGTTTTTCTACATAGAAGCCAATCGGATTTTCGTAGCCGGCCATCTGAGCTTGAACAGTTTCTTTAATGTCTGCCGGCAGTCGGTCAAAGTCCATCAGCGCGCGGGGGTGAACACCGATGGTGGTATTGATGATGAACTCCAGGCGCGCCAGCCCTATGCCCTCATTGGGGATACGGCTGAAGGCAAAGGCCCGGCTCGGATTGGCCACGTTCATCATGATCTTGGCCGGTGGTTCAGGCAGGTTGTCCACATCGCCTTGGCTGACTGAATATTTCAGCAGGCCTTGGTAGATATATCCGTCGTCACCCTCGGCGCATGAGACGGTGACTTCCTGACCCTCCTGTAGCGTCTCGGTGGCATCGTTGCAACCGACCACAGCCGGGATACCCAATTCACGGGCGATGATGGCTGCATGACAGGTCCGGCCGCCACGATTGGTCACAATGGCCGAAGCCCGTTTCATGACAGGCTCCCAATCGGGATCGGTCATATCAGTAATCAGTACATCACCCTCGGCCACTTTGGCCATCTCGCTGGCGTTGTGAATGATCTTGGCGACACCGCTGCCGATGCGCTGGCCAATCGCCCGGCCCTGGGCAACAATTGTGCCGCGCTCTTCCAGCTGAAAACGCTCAACCGTTGCCGTGTTTACTCGGCTCTCAACCGTCTCAGGTCGGGCCTGCAGGATATAAAGATTGCCATCACTGCCGTCCAGCCCCCACTCGATATCCATCGGGCGGCCGTAGTGTTTCTCGATGATGATGGCCATGTTGGCCAGGCTCTCAATCTGTTCATTGGTGAGAGAGAAGCGTTGCCGATCCTTCTCGGGCACATCGACAGTAACCACACGCTCCTCATCTGCCTTGCCGTAGACCATCTGTATCGCTTTACTGCCAAGATTGCGGCGCAGGATGGCGGGTCTGCCTGCCTCCACATTCCCTTTATGCACGTAGAACTCATCAGGATTGACGGCACCCTGAACCACGGTCTCACCCAGACCATAGGAACTGGTAATGAAGACGGCGTCTTTGAAGCCCGACTCGGTATCCAGGGTAAACATTACACCTGCGGAACCGATGTCTGAGCGTACCATGCGCTGGATACCGGCGGAGAGCGCCACATCCTCATGAGCAAAACCCTGATGCACCCGGTAAGAGATGGCGCGGTCGTTGTAGAGAGAGGCGAAGACCTCTTTGATTGCAATCAGTACGTCATCCAGTCCTTCTACATTCAGGAAGGTCTCCTGCTGGCCAGCAAAAGAGGCATCGGGCAGATCCTCTGCAGTGGCGGAAGAACGGACAGCTACCGAGGGGGGATTCTCGTCATTACCGGTCAGTTTTTTGTAGGCGGCAGTTACCGCATTCTCCAATGCCTCCGGGAAAGGAGTCTCTACCACCCATTGACGAACGGTCTTACCGGCTTCCGCCAGTGCCGTCACATCACTCACATCCAACTGCTTCAGCAGCGGATCGATCCTTTCCGCCAAATGGTTGTGACGCAGGAATTCACGAAAGGCATGTGCAGTGGTCGCGAAGCCGCCCGGCACACTGACACCGGCATCGGCCAGGCCGCTGATCATTTCACCCAGAGAGGCGTTTTTACCCCCAACCTGGTCCACATCGTTCATTTTCAGGTTTTCGAACCAGATGACTTGTTCGTTCACCGCTTGTCCTCGGTTTTCGGATTGATTGGATGGTTCACTCATTGTTCTTTAACCTCAGGGGTGGTCCTCTCGTCGTTGACAGCTGCTGCCACTGCACAGGCAACTCTTTCCACAGCCCGCTCCTTCTTCCCTGGGTGGGCCGAATTCAGGATGCATCTTTGCAAAACGCCGTGTGATCGACTGCACAATCAGCCAACCGAGCAGCAAAAGGGGAATGATCGTCATTGCGATGAGATAATCAAGCATTTTTATGTACACATAAGAAAATAATTCGTCTTTGTACCGTATTTTTTATTCAGTGAGCGACTTTTCGACCGTTTGTTGTGTTGTGCTTCCATGATCATGCGCATCTCATTTTACCTTTGTTTCCGAAACGTGGCCTCAGCCCCCCAGCCCGGCAAATCCCATGAAGGAGAGCGACAGCAGGCCGCCGAGCATCAGGCTGACGGCGGCGCCCTGGGTAATGGAGGGCATGGTGGAGAGCTCCAGTTTCTCCCGCAGTCCGGCCATCAGCACGATAGCCAGGATGAAGCCGACACCGGCGCCAATGGCATAGACCAGAGACTGGGTGAAGTTGTACTCTTTGAAGGTCTGAAACAGCGCAAGACCGAGGATGGCACAGTTGGTGGTGATCAACGGCAGGAAAATACCCAGCGAGCGGAACAGGGCGGGCGACAATTTCTTTAGCGCCATCTCGACCAGCTGCACCGCGCTGGCGATGACCGCAATGTAGGCGATCAGGCGCAGGAACTCGATCTCGAACATGACCAGTACGATATTGATCAGATAGGCGGAGACGGAACTGACCAGCATGACGAACATGGTTGCCAGACCCATGGGCAGTGCGGTGTTGAGTTTGCCGGAGACGCCGAGGAAAGGGCAGAGACCGAGAAACAGAGCCAGTACGAAGTTGTTGGCCAGTACTGCGTTTAAAAAGATAAAGCTGAGTGATTCTGTCATGTCACTGCGTTCCAAATTCTGAGTTTTGAGTTTTGAATTTTGAATTTTGAATTGATGAGTTCGTGTTGCTCATACGCGTTTTGATTTGAATCGAACGTGCGCGAAGCACACACTGGCAATTCAAAATTCAAAATTAACAACTCAAAATTCTTCATCGTGTTTCCGCCGCTGCTTCCAATTCCAGCCGCTCTTTCCGCTGTTTGAGCCATTCAAACAATAACAACCAGGCCCCCAGCACGATAAAACCGCCTGCCGGCAGTATCATCACCACCCAGGGCTCGAAACGGGGACCGAACAGATCGATGCCGAACAGGCTGCCCGCACCGAGTACTTCTCGAACCACACCCAGACAGAGGAGGGCGAGGGTAAAACCGGCTCCCATTCCTAAGGCATTGGTAAACGACTTCAACGGCCGGTTGCGGGAAGCATAGGCCTCGGCGCGCCCCAGGATCATGCAGTTCGCCACAATCAATTGGATGAAAGCGCCGAGGGCATTGTAGAGGTCGAGGGAGATCGCCTGGATGGCGTAGTCCACAATCGTCACGAAGGTCGCGATGATGACGATGTAGGTGGCGATTCGCACCTGCTTGGGGATACTGTGGCGCAACAGGGAGATGAGTGCGCCGGAGGCTAGCAGTACAAAGGTGGTGGCCAGGCCCATGGCGAGGGCGTTGATTGCGGAGTTGGTCACCGCCAGTACCGGGCACATACCGAGCAGCATGACAAAGACCGGATTATCGCGCCACAGGCCTTCGCTGAAGGTGCCCCAAGTGATGCTGTCGTTGCTTCTTTTACTCATTTCGATCGCTTTTCATCCGAACCAGTGGATTATCGTTTACCTATACGCTTCAAGCCTTGCGTGGGGTCAACCTAACCCGGCATAGGAGAATTAATTTACCTGTTCTTCAACCTGTTCAGGTGGCTGACGGGGTGGATCCTCCTTCAATTTCTCCACCTGAGGTGCCAGTTTCGGTAGCAGGGCCTTAGCCGAGAGATTGAGGGCCTTGCCCACCGCTTTGGCGGAGATGGTCGCGCCAGAGATGGCATCGATCTCCCATGGGTTCTGCTTGGTCCCGTGTTTTACGGTGACGATGTCGTTTGCCAGGTCGCTGCCGGCGTCGTTCAGACTGGCATCCAGCGCATCGAAATTGGCGACGAAGTTCGCATCGGTGATGATCTTGTCACCCAGTCCGGGCGTTTCCGCCAGTTTGAGAACCTTGATGCCGCGGATGCATTGGCACTCAGGCTCATAGCCGTAGAGCAGATAGATTATGTCGGCATAGCCTTGGGCGGCAGCCTTGGCCGCGATGCCCTTCAATTGGCCCTCCTGATCGTAGCCTGCATAGATGGGGATGCCTTCAGCCGGATTCTCTGCTGTTACTGCAACCACCCCGGTCTCATTGACGACGAAATCCTTGCGGGCGACGGCGTCTGGGATGACCTGAAACACGGCCGCCTCGATGGCGCGGCGCTGGTTCTCTTCAATGATCGGTTTGGTGAGCTGGTAGGTCAGCACCACCAGAAAGCCCGAAAGCATGGCGATACCCATCAGGGTACGGATCATCGGACCGGCCGGTGTGGCCGGTTGCTGCATCACTTCGGTTTCGGGCGTACTCATTTACCAACCCTCTGTTCGCCGAAGACCCTTGGTTGGGTGAGCTGGTCGATCAACGGTGTCGCCGCGTTACCCAACAGGATGGCGTACATCACACCCTCGGTCAGTCCGCCGAAGAGACGGATGATGACGGTGAGTACACCAATCATCAGGGCGTAGATCACCACACCCAGCGGGGTCACGGGTGAACCGACCATATCACTGGCCATGAACCAGGCGCCCAGCATCAGGCCGCCCGAGAGGAAGACAAACAGCGGATCCGGATACTTCACCGGGTCGATGAGGAAGAAAATGCCTGCCGTCACTGCAGCACCCAGCATCACCAACACCGGGATGCGCCAGTCGAGCATGCGCCGGGCGGCCAGGTAGAGTCCACAGATCAGGATCAGCAGCGCGGAGGTCTCACCCGCGGAGCCCGCTGTGGTGCCCAGCAGCATATCCATGGCGTCCATCTGTACACCTTCAAACTTCTGCAGGGCCAGGGGTGTGGCGCCGCTGAAGGCGTCCACCGTCACTGATGTGACCCAGTCACCAATGACCGGTGGCTGCAGAAAAGGCGGTGTCAGGGTGGTGGGGACAAAACTGGTGAAGCGGCCTTCGAAGAAAGCGGGGGTCCAGGTGGTGATAGCGACCGGAAAGGCAGCCTGTACAAAGGCACGCCCGATCAGGGCGGGATTCATGGCATTCATGCCGAGTCCGCCGAACAGAGCCTTGCCCAGTGCGACCGCTGCGAAAGCGGCCACAGCACCCATCCACAGCGGGAAACCGGGTGGCAGCGTCAGGGCCAGCAGTATGCCGGTAATAGCCGCAGACCAGTCGCCGAGGCTGCTGGGCTGGCTGCTCAGACGGTTGAAGAGCCGTTCACTGGCCATGCATGTGGCGGTCACCACTAGCAACAGAGCGAGGGCGCTCAGGCCGAACTGCCAGATAGTGAAGGCGCAGATGGGCAGCATGGCGTAGACCACGTTGCGCATGATCCTGACCACGTCGCCTCCCGCATGAGCGTGGGGAGAGGTGCGTAGCTCGATTGTCGGTTTCTTACTCATTAGCTAACTGATATTGCCTTTAGCATCCGGTGCGGCAAGGCCGCACCCTACAATGGATTTGAGCGTAGGGTGTGCTCTGCCACGCTGAATATCCCATACGCCTGATGACGGAGAGGGAATGTCGCTCATGCCGCCTGCTCCCGGTTGATCGCCTTGGCGATACGAAAGTACTGCACCAACGGAATATTAGAGGGGCAGACGTAGGAGCAGCAGCCGCATTCGAAGCAGTCGTTGAGGTGGTAATCCTCTGCCATCTCCTCATATTTTCTTTTCGCCGCCATTTGACCGAGTATCGAGGGATTGAGGTGCATCGGACAGGCCTTGACGCAACGGGCGCACCGGATACACGGCCAAATCTTATGGCTCTCCTCTTCGATGGAGGGTTCGTTCAGCACCAGGAGGCCGGAGGTCCCCTTGGTGATTGGCGTGTCCATAGCGGAGACGGCAGGACCCATCATCGGTCCACCGAGTATGAACTCTGTGCGTGACCCTTCATAGCCCACCTGCTCCAGGATGTGGCGGATCGGCGTACCCAGAGGCACCAGGTAGTTGCCCGGCTTGACGATTCCGGGTCCTGCTACGGTAATAACCCGCTCGATCAGCCCTTCACCCTCGGGCAGCAGGCGTCCGAGTCCGGCCAGGGTGCCTACGTTGTTGACCACAACGCCCACATCCGCGGGCAGACCGCCGGCGGGCACTTCCCGATTGAGCACCGACTTGATCAGCATCTTTTCGGAACCCTGGGGGTATTTGGTCTCCACTGACTCGACCCTGATCGACCCGCCCTTGGGCAGATGGTCACGCAGGATCTCCACCGCATCCATCTTGTTGTCTTCCACGCCGATGATCGCCTGGCTGGTGCCAGTGGCACGCATGGCATAGCGGATGCCCCGCATCAGCGCCTGGGGATGCTCCAGCATGACACGGTGGTCGCAGGTCAGATAGGGTTCACACTCACAACCATTGATGACCAGGGTGTCGACGGTTTTGTCTTCAGGAATGGTCAGTTTCAGGTGCGAGGGGAAGGCAGCGCCGCCCAGGCCCACCATGCCGGTCTCTTGGATAGCCTGGATCGCCTCCGCCGGTGAGAGCTCGCTCATCTCCCGAGGTTGTTTCCAGAGTACCTCCTGGGTGGAGCTCTCATAGGTATCGATGATGATGGCGTTGGATTTCGGACCCTTGGGCGTAGGCATCAGTTCGATACCGCTCACCCGCCCGGTAGCCGGCGCATGCAGGGGTACTGAGAAGCCGCCATCAGCCTTGGCTATCGGTTCTCCGCGCACCACCTCCTGGCCCTTCTTGACCAGGGGGATGGCTGGCTTACCGATATGTTGATCCAGCGGTAGGATCAACTGTGGGGGAAATGGCAGACGACGTATCGGTTTATCCGCCGTATCCTTGTGATAGGGCGGATGAATGCCATGGGCGAAGGTCTTCAGCCCGAAAAACAGGTCGAACAGTCCCATAACTCGCCTATCCGGTTAGCAAGTGGACCTGCCGGTCCACCTGTTGGATGAGAGGCGTACAACGCCAGTATTCATCGAGGTTGCCATCGATTTACTGATACTTCGCTGCACGCTTTACGAGCTTTTCCAGATCCTTTTCGGATGCATTCCATGGCGTACCGGGATGGATACAGACAGCGGTACATTTCTCTGCCGCCTTGACGATGTCCTTGAAGTGGCCTGCTTTAGGATCGGTGATGATAGCCTTCTTTTCGTCGTTGTAGGTAAAGATCTTTGGATTGATGTCAATGCACTCGTCACAGGCAGTACACTCGGGTGTTTCGATCCACACCGGCTCGTAGTCACCCATTTCAGAACCACCACCCATCGCTGGGGCACTGCCATTACCGTTGGCCGAGATGCTACCGGCCAATGCGTCTGCATTGCCGCTGGCGGCCATGGACAACAGGGTAGAGCTGAGGCGGTTGGCCATATCGACCTTGGCCTGATCCACCAGGGCATTCACATCGACCTTGTTGAGTTCGCCGGCGATACCCTTGAGCTGACGCCAGAACTGGCGGCGCTCATCGCAGGAGAGCGCCATCTCTTCGGCACAGATCACCCGCATCAGACGGTTCTTGCCGTCCACCGCCCAAACGTAGGGGAACTTGTCTTCACGATCGTCATCATCCAGATCGAGGAACTCGTGCATGGGGATCATGTCGTCGTTCCAGGTCTCCGGCGGCGCCATACGGAACTGCTTGCGGAAGCGGCCTTCGGTGATGGCGAAGTCTGCGAAGGTCATGGGGACCTCCAGTTTGCAGTCTTCACCCTTTTCGTCCTGGTAGCTGACATTGTAAACCGGCCAGTCGTCTTCCAGAGAAGGGTTGCCTTCCAGATCGATACACTCTTCGATGGTCTCACCCGCATCGGGATCATATTTCATCAGCGGATAGGCGCGGGACTCGACAGCCAGTTTGGATTGCTTGTTGGCTGCATCATCACCCACACCGTGTTCCGGCGGACAGACGGCATAGATGTTAAAGAGTGCCGGACGGCGGCTGTTGAGGCCGTCGATATAACCCTCGATCAGGTGAGTGGTGTTGCTGATGGCACTCTGCAATATATAAGTGGTGCGATGTGCGAGACCAATGAGGGAGATCTCCTTACGGATCTCCTCCTTGCCCTTCATCGCTTTGCCGTAGGGGCTCATGTCCGCCACCTGGCCGATATAGCCTGAAGTACAGGCCTGACCACCGGTATTGGAGTAGACCTGGGTATCGACGACCAGGACCTTGATCGGCATGCCCGAGGCCATTGCGCGGGATAAATTTTGGAAACCGATGTCGTACATGGCGCCGTCGCCACCTATTGAGACCACCGGCGGACAGAGCAACCACTCCTCATCGGTAAACTGCTTCCAGCCGAACTGTTGGAAGAAGCCTTCATGCTCAGCCATGTTGTACTTGCCTGCCAGTTCCAGCTCCGCTTTGCGGATAGCGGTAAAGCCATCCGCCATCTTGCACATATGACCTTCGAAGAGCCCCATGGCAACTGATGGGCTGTCCTGGAACAGATGGCTGGCCCAGGGGAAGGGGTAGGGGTTGAATGGGAAGGTGGAGCCCCACACGGAGGTGCAACCGGTAGAGTTAACGATACCCATTTCGGCACGGCCGTTGTTGGTGATGCCCTCCTGGTAACGCCACTTCAGGTCTCGCAGTTGATCCAACAGCTTGGTTACCCACTGCAGCCATTCACGGTCGATCACGGTTTTTTCGTGATCGGCATCGAGATTCTCGCTGAGATTGGAGAGGGTCAGGTCACCTTCGGTAGAGACAGCCTCATCGATGGCGCTGGTACTACTCAGATCGACGCCGGCGGCCAGTTTCAGTCGCACGTGCTGTTCCAGCTGCTCGATCAGCTTGTCGATCTTGTCTATCTGTTGCTTCACCCGGGGTTGCATCAGCGCTGTGACAGTGCCGGTGAAGAGATGAATGATGGTCTTCTCGCCACAACCCAGGCAGGCGCCGTCGCCGCAGACCATGGAGTTGTAGTTGTTCTTGTCCAGTAACAGGGTATGAAGTGCGCCGATCTTCTCATCCAGGTCATCAATACGATTGAATGAACTGTCGGTGGTGGGCAGGTCGAGCCAGAATGACCAGTCACTGCGCATCCGCTCGATGGCAGCCTCATCCTGATGGGTGGCGATCAGAGCGTCGTCTTCGCAGACTTCGATACACTCCATGCAGCCTTTACAGGTATAAGGATTGACTGTGATGGAGAAGAGTCCGCCACTGCCTTTGTTCTTCTTCTCCAGGTTGTTCCAATAGGGTTTGGTGATGGAGAAGTCGAACTCGACCATGGCCTGCAGGAAGAGACCGAATTCTTCTTCCAGCACAGGGCGTGCATCGTCGTCCACATCAGCCGCAGCGATGGTCTCCAATACGGCCTGGTCCAGCAGTGTGCGGACCTTGGCCAGCTCACCGGCTTCGCCCAGGAGCTCACGCAGACGCTTCTCTACATTGCGGCTCTCACGACGCAGGTACTGGGTCGGACGTCCACCGGTCTCAATACGGTTGATTGCTGTGTTGAAGACATCTCCAACCTTGTTGACCAGGCCGGGGATGGCACTGTCTGGACAGATGCTGTAGCAATCGCCACAGGCGGTACAGTTCTCCGCCACCCATTTCGGGTAGTCGAAGCGGATCTGAGTCATGTCACGAAAGACGCCGGTTGAAGCGGGGATCAGTGACAGCGCCTGGTAGGGGTCTGCCAGATTGTCAGAGCCCTTGCCGGTCGCATAGAAACTGCCGGTCTGTTCCCAGAAGCGGTGTACGTCTGAGATGCCCCCCTCAGCTGCAGGCAGCTGCTTGAGCATCACCGGCAAGCCTGGTTCTTTCTTGGCCGGCAGCTGGGCTGTTGAGCCGACCACCTTGTTGGTGATCTCGTGGATCTCATCAAAGCCACGGCGCACGACGCGCAGGTTGTCTTCCACGACGCGGCGGCCCTTGCTGCCGAACTTATGCACCAGCTGATCTTCGATGGCAGAGAAAAGCTTCTTCTCATCCAGGTCAGCCATCTCCATCAGTGGTGATCCGGCGAAGAAGGCGCCCTGGAAGGCGTTGCCCTGCATCCTGAGCTGCAGCTCCACATCTGAGGCCTCTTCTCGAGCAATTTTGAAGCCATCCACGTAGAAGACGTGAATCTCGTTGTCGACGACCTGCTGTTGCATCCAACGGGGGAAGGTCCCCCATACCTCATCAGCACTGCCCAGGTTGGACTGAATAATCAGTGTGCCACCCTTCTTCAGGCCAGCCAGAGGATTGGAGTGCCCGAATACGTTGGGATCGGGACTCAGTACCACGTCCACATAGTGATATTCACAATTTAAGGGGATCGGGGTTGGTGCCGCCGCCAGGTAGTAGGTGGTCGGCTGGCCCTTCTTTTCTGAACCATATTTCGGGTTGGCCTTGATCTCATAACCCAGCAGATCGTAGAGGGTCATGACCAGATTCTTACCGGTGGTGATGGCGCCCCAGCCACCCACTGAGTGCATGCGGACGGTGATCGAGCCATCCGGCATCAGGTTGGGGTTCTCAGAACCATGTACCGCCATATCACCGATGTTGGGATAGGCTTCCAGTAGCTTCTGGACATGGATCTCCTGCTTGGGGTTGGCCGCTTCGCGGACAAATTCGATGCCAAGGTAGAAGAACTTGCGATGACCACCCTCAGGCAGCATGTTCTCAAGGGCGCCGATCAGTGCTTCTGGTTGAAGGTCACGGGAGCCAAGGCCATAGGCACCGGAGTAGAGTCGAGGCGCATCGCTGAAACCGGTGTAACTGTCATAGGTGGGATAGGGCAGGGCCTGTTTGGCCGCAACTGCCTGGCCGTTCTCGATACACTTGGAGATGACGGCGCGCACCTCACGCATCAGCGGCAGATCCTCAGCCAGGGGTTGGTCGGTACGCTCGAGTACACAAACGCCCTTCTTGCCTTTCAGGATCTTACCCAGCATATCGCCGGGGAAGGGACGGAACATGGTGATGTCGACCACGCCGACTTTGAGCTTTCGGGTTTTCTCCAAGTAGTCGGCCACACCGTGAGCCTGGATGATCATGGAGCCCATACCGACAATCAGGTAGTCAGCCTTGTCAGTATTGTAGCTGCCGATACGGTCGTAGCGACGTCCGGTAAGCTCGTAGTACTCGTCCATCACCTGATCGGTGATATCCGGTATGTGCTGGAAGAAATAGGGACGCTGCGCTGCCGTGGTCTGCATGTAGGCGTCCTGATTCTGAACAGAACCGGAAAGCATGGGGTTGTCTACATCCCAGATCGCAGGTACGCGGCGGCGGGTCTCGCCGAAAAGCAGTTTTTGTGCAGGTGTCGGGCACTCGATTTCATCATCGGGACGACCGAGAAATTCGCTGATCAACTCACGCTCAGGCACCTGTAGTGGCTCGATCAGGTGAGTGGTGAGAAAGCCATCCTGCGCCACGGCTGCGGGTGTTAAGGAGAGTTCCGCAATCTTGCGCCCGATGAGGCTGAGATCGGCGGCACCCTGGGCATTGTTGGCAAAAACTTGGAAGAAGCCGGTGTCATCGATACAGTGAAAGTCGTCATGGCCGCAGTGTACGTTCAGGGAGGCCTTGGTGATGGCGCGACAGCCAATGTTCAGTACATAGGGGAGACGCTTGCCAACGGCGGCATAAAGCGACTCGTGCATGAAGGCCACACCCTGTGCGGAGGAAAAATTGGTGGCACGCAGACCGGTCATGGACATACCGGCAGTTACCGCCGCCGCCGCATGTTCGGACTCGGGCTCTATAAAGATCAGTGACCGATCAGAGATATTGACATGACCCTTGGCAGTCTCTTCTGCCCAATATTCACCCATCTGCGTAGAGGGTGTAATCGGATAGGCACCGGCTGCATCAGAGGCTTCCCGCTCACACATGATTACGGCGCCGTTGCCGTCCATCGCCATACGGATGCCGGGAAACTTAAAGGTCTTTTCGTCTTTTTTACCGAACATGGAACACTTCTCTTAAATTATGGAATGTATGAGTTTTGAGCTTCTCTTGTAGACAGGTCACATTACTTAGTACAAGCGTGTCGCTACCTCGTGAAAGATTTTGGGACATCCGAGTCCCCAAAATCGACTCGCCAACGCGACAGCCGTTATGCCCCGACCG
>JAHXHT010000030.1 GCA_025656435.1 Candidatus Thiodiazotropha sp. (ex Gloverina cf. vestifex)
AATGCACTGTTTTTCTTCGCTCATGGCAGTTTTGAAGCAAGCGAGAGGAAACGTTCGCTGACAAACGATTCGTTCAGAGCTTCCCTAGTGGCTCAGCAACAGCGCAGATGAAAGGCTTTACTCGTCAGAGAGTTCACTGGGAGGATCGTCAAAAACACATCCTCTTCGAACAGGTCTTCATCCATCGATCCCTGCCCATCATTGACGTCTGACTCGCGCTTCTGCAGATAGAACTCGCGCATGAATGAATAGCGATCAACTGCCGCTTCATCCAACACATTCCCCGCCTCCAGCAGATCGGCTCTCTTGTCCACCAGATTCAAGGTTACAAGCGTCCAATAGACACCTTTCGAGCTGTAGCTGACAGGATTCATATAAAAATCACCAAACGTCCCGATGAAATCCCTTAAAGTTGTAGGACCTAAAAATGGGATGACCAGAAACGGTTTATTGCCTACCCCCCAATAGCCCAGTGTCTGGCCTAAATCCTCTTTATAGTTTGGCATACCCATATCGGACGCCACGTCAAAAAAACCCAGCAACCCGATTGTGGTGTTGACACATACCCGCCCGACATCATTGAGCGCTCTGACAGGTTTGAGCTGAAAAAGATTATTTGCAGCGGAGGGGATATCTGCCAGATTACTGAAAAAGTTTGTAATCCCCTTATCCAACGGATCAGGCGTTACCTTTCGATAGCCTTTCGCAACAGGTTTAGCCATCGCTTTATCGAATTCCTGGTTGAAGACATCGATTTTACGATTGGCCGCCTCTAGTGGATCTGAGGGATGACCGAAATCAATAGTGGCGCATCCGGATAACATCAGCAATACAAATAGAGAGAATATCCCTTTACTCAAATAAACCGTTTTCATCAGACCGCCGTCGCCCCAACATTTAGATGACCTTCACTCGACCCGACATAATAGCAGTGATTTCCACAAATCGAAAAAGTGTTCTTAATCCTGGATGTCACAGCATTCGTAAAACACTGACTGATTCTTTATGCTTGCAGTATGAACAAAGTGACTTACAACAGTGCTATCTCAAAACGATTTCGGGGTTACCTACCGGTGGTCGTGGATGTGGAAACAGGCGGGTTCGACGCTAAAAGTGACGCCCTTCTTGAAATCGCAGCCACGACGATCAAGATGGATGAGGCAGGATTGCTTCATCCGGCCGAAACTCATGCATGCCATGTACAACCGTTCGAAGGGGCTAACATAGATCCGAAGGCACTAGAGTTCAATGGTATAGATCCCGACCACCCTTTCCGAGAAGCGCAACCAGAAGGTGAAGCCCTGCGATCGCTCTTTTCCCCCATTCGTAAAGCTGTCAAAGTGAGTAGTTGCAAGCGAGCCATTCTGGTTGGACACAACGCTTTTTTTGATCTCGGATTTCTCAATGCTGCTGTTGAACGCTGCGGCATCAAGCGCAATCCCTTCCACCCCTTCAGTACTTTTGATACCGTCAGCCTTGCAGGTCTGGCTTATGGTGAGACAGTGCTGGCGAAGGCAGCTCAATCAGCAGGCCTGGCGTGGGATAGCAACGAAGCCCACTCGGCGATTTATGACACCGAGCAGACCGCCCGACTCTTCTGCATCATCGTCAATGACTGGCAGAATAAGAATCCTGAACAAACCTGGCACAATCAAGCTGAAGGGTGACATAGCAAAAAAAAACCCGGCAGATGCCGGGTATTTTTAAACAAAACCGGGTAACAGGCCGTCACCCAGACACAACGATCAGTTGATCTTTGGATCAAGCTCGCCGCTGTCGTAACGCTTCTGCATATCTTCCAAAGAGATCGGTGTAATCTTATCCGCCATACCCGCAGAACCGAAAGCTTCATAGCGAGATTTACAGATATCCGCCATTGCCTTGGTTGCCTCTTTGAGGAACTTGCGTGGATCAAAGTTGGACTTATTGTCATTCAGGTGTTTACGGACCGATCCGGTAGACGCCATACGCAGATCAGTATCAATATTGACCTTACGCACGCCGTGTTTGATACCCTCAACAATCTCTTCCACCGGTACGCCATAGGTCTCACCCATGTCACCACCGTATTCATTAATGATCGCCAACCAGTCCTGAGGCACTGAAGAGGAACCATGCATAACTAGGTGCGTACCAGGGATACGCGCATGTATCTCCTTGACACGCTGGATGGCAAGGATGTCACCTGTCGGTGGGCGGGTGAATTTGTATGCACCGTGAGAGGTCCCGATGGCGATCGCCAGGGCATCAGCACCGGTCTTCTTGACGAAGTCGGCCGCCTCATCAGGATCAGTCAACAACTGGCTGTGATCCAGGGTGCCTTCGGCGCCGACGCCGTCTTCCTCACCTGCTTGACCTGTCTCTAATGAACCCAGGCAGCCCAGTTCGCCCTCGACAGAAACACCACCCGCATGGGCCATCTCCACCACTTTGGCCGTCACTTCCACATTGTACTCATAGGATGACGGGGTCTTGCCGTCGGTCATCAGCGAGCCATCCATCATCACGGATGAGAAGCCGGACTGAATGGAGCGCAGGCAGATAGCCGGAGACGTACCATGATCCTGATGCATACAGACTGGAATATGGGGATACATTTCAGTCGCTGCGATAATCAGGTGACGCAGAAAAGGTTCACCCGCATAGGAGCGGGCACCGGCCGAACCCTGCAAAATGACAGGGCTGTTTGTCGCATCGGCAGCTTGCATGATGGCATGCACCTGCTCCATGTTGTTGACGTTGAACGCCGGCAGACCGTAGCCGTGTTCTGCGGCATGATCGAGAAGTTGGCGCAGGGAAATCAGAGCCATGATAGCCTCCTAGGGTTTGTGTCTTTACTCATTATCAACTGTGGGTACACCATTAGGCGCTACCCTCAATCCAATTTGTCAGCCAGCACATGCTCACCGACCCGCATTACTTTCATAATATTCGTCTGACCCTCCACACCGGAGCGGTCACCTTTGGTGATGATCACCAAATCACTCTCGCGGACTTCACCACGACGCAGTAATTCATCGATTACCTCTTCGTTGACCTGATCGACATCGGTACTGGCAACATCAAAACTCACCGGGTAGACACCACGAAACAGTGTCACCTTGCGTCGAGTCCGTACATGTCGCGTCAAGGCATAGATGGGAATGTCCGAACTGATACGCGACATCCACTTCACCGTTGAGCCCGATTCCGTCAAGGCCGCAATTGCTTTCACGCCGAGATGATTGGCGGTATACATAGTGGCCATCGCGATCGCTTCATCCACCCGTCCGAATACGGTATCGAGTCTGTGATGAGAGCGTCTTGCTGTACTTTGCTTCTCAGCCTCGAGGCAGACTCGGTCCATTGCCTCGATCACTTTATGGGGATACTTGCCGACTGAAGTCTCGGCAGAAAGCATCACGGCGTCAGTACCATCAAGCACCGCATTGGCCACATCGAAGACCTCGGCCCGGGTTGGGATCGGGCTCTCAATCATCGATTGCATCATCTGGGTAGCAGTGATGACAACACAATTCATCTCCCGAGCCGTTTTGATCAGTTCTTTCTGAACGGCCGGCAGCTCAGCATCACCGATCTCTACACCCAGATCACCTCGCGCCACCATGATGGCATCGGAGGCCTGAATGATCTCCGCAATACAATCCAAAGCCTCAGCACGTTCAATCTTTGCCACGATACCGCCGTGCCCCCCGGCCTCTTCCAGGAGTCGACGTGCTTCAATAACATCCTCGGCGCTACGCACGAAGGAAACGGCGAGATAATCAGCATCGATTTCCGCTGCAAACTGGATGTCCGCTCTGTCTTTATCGGTTAGCGCGGGGGCGGAGAGCCCACCACCCTGTTTATTGATGCCCTTGTTATTGGATAGCTTGCCTCCGACCACCACTTTGCAACGGATTTCGTTACCTTCTACTTCGCAGACCCATAGCACAATGGCACCGTCGTCCAACAATAGGGTATCGCCGCGGGCGACATCCTTGACCAGTTCAGGGTAGGTGAGACCAACACGTTCTAGATCGCCAGCAATCAGTGCGCAATCTGCGTCAAGAATAAATTCCCCATGCTCTTCCAGCTGCACAGCACCCTGCTTAAACTTGCCGATACGGATCTTCGGTCCCTGCAGGTCAGCCAGCACACCGATTTGTCTGCCACAAGCTCTTGCCCGGTTACGAATACGCTCTGCCCGTTGATGCTGTGATTCATGGACATCGTGCGAAAGATTGAGGCGGACCACGTCCACCCCGGCATGGATAAGCTTGTCCAGCACCTTGGGATCGTCAGTCGCCGGTCCCAGCGTCGCCACAATTTTTGTTCGTCTTGGCATACAGCTCCAATTAATATTCAGTGCATGGTCTACCGGCTGGGAGTATCCCTGCCGTGATGCGAATCATCAGTCTGAGACTTATTCGGCCGCCCTGCCCTCGAGCATCGCAACCGCAGGCAAGGTTTTGCCCTCAAGGTACTCAAGGAATGCGCCACCGGCAGTCGAGATGTATGAGACCTTGTCGTAGATGTCATATTTCTGGATCGCTGCGATAGTATCTCCACCGCCCGCCAGGGAAAAACCTGCCGAATCGGCAATTGCCATGGAGACAGTTTTCGTACCCCCGCCGAATTGATCGAACTCAAATACACCGACTGGACCGTTCCAGACAATCGTACCTGCCTGTTTAATGATCTCAGCCAGCTCATTGGCACTATCAGGACCGATATCGAAAATCATCTCGTCATCAGTTACATCACCTGCTCCTTTCAGTACGGCAGGTTCGTCTTCTGCAAAGTTTTTCCCAACCACCACATCGGTGGCTATTGGAATGTTGGCACCACGGGCCTTCATCTTTTCAATCAACGCCTGAGCTGTCGGTACCAAATCGTCTTCGCAGAGTGATTTTCCGACATTGTTACCCATAGCCTTGAGAAAGGTGTTGGCAATACCGCCGCCCACCACCAACTGATCGACCTTCTCAGAAAGGGCTTCCAGCACAGTCAGTTTGGTCGACACCTTGGAACCACCTACGATGGCAACCATCGGTCGCGCCGGGTTCGCCAGCGCCTTGGCCAGGTTATCCAACTCGCTGGCCAGCAGCAGACCGGCACAGGCAGTCGGTGCAAATTTACCGGCGCCGTGCGTGGATGCCTGGGCGCGATGAGCAGTACCAAATGCATCCATTACATAGGCATCACAGAGTACTGCGTACTTTTTTGCCAGCGCTTCGTTGTCCTTCTTTTCACCGGCATTGAAACGAACATTCTCCAACAAGACGGCTTCGCCTTCTGCCACATCAAAGCCACCATCCAGGTAGTCTTTAATCAAACGTACGGTCTTACCCATCTTGGCAGACATATCATCGGCAATGGGTGCCATGGAATTCTCTTCCGAATAGACACCCTCTTCCGGCCTGCCACGATGTGACATAACCATCACCTTGGCACCTGCCTTGACGCAATGGTCGATGGTAGGCATAGAGGCGCTGATCCGCGCATCCGAGGTCACTTTGCCATCTTTGACAGGCACATTGAGATCAGCGCGGATCAATACGCGCTTGCCGGCAAGATCAAGATCAGTCAGCTTGATGAAAGACATAACGAACTCCTGCGTCGATTCTAATTGTGAATTTTGAGTTATGAATTCATTAAAAATCCTGCAACGCAGGCAAAAACCAATTCATAATTCAAAATTCATAACTGCGGAATGCTGAGGCGGACCATGCCCGCCCCAGCACTTCGGCACTTACTTAAGCGACGTGCTCAACTACGCGCAGCATGTTGCAGGTGTAGCCATACTCATTGTCATACCAAGCAACAACCTTGACGAAAGTGTCGTCCAGGGCGATGCCAGCACCAGCATCGAAGACGGAAGGTGTGGAGCGGCCACGGAAATCGGTGGAGACCACCTTTTCCTCGGTGTAGCCAAGCACACCGGCAAGGTCACCGGATTCTGAAGCCGTCTTCATAGCAGCACAGATATCGTCATAACTGGCACCGCTGTTCAGTTCCACAGTCAGGTCAACAACAGAGACGTCAGAGGTAGGTACACGGAAAGCCATACCTGTCAGCTTGCCGTTCAGCTCAGGCAGCACTTTACCCACAGCCTTGGCAGCACCGGTGGATGATGGAATGATATTTTCCAAAATACCGCGACCACCGCGCCAGTCCTTCATGGAAGGGCCATCTACCGTCTTCTGAGTAGCAGTAGCCGCATGCACGGTAGACATCAGACCACGCTTGATGCCCCAATTGTCATTCAGTACCTTAGCGACAGGCGCCAGGCAGTTGGTGGTGCAGGAAGCAGCGGAAACAATCGCCTGACCCGCATATTCATTGTGATTAACGCCATACACAAACATCGGTGTTGCATCTTTGGAAGGTGCACTCTGTACAACCTTTTTCGCGCCCGCATCGATGTGTTTCTGACAGGTCTCTTCAGTGAGGAAAAAACCGGTACATTCGATGACCAGATCGGCACCGATCGCATCCCATTTCAGATCGGCAGGATCACGCTCGGCGGTCAGACGAATCTTTTTACCATTGACGACCATATTGCTGCCTTCCACAGCGATGTCGCCATTGAAGTTACCGTGTACAGAATCGTACTTCAACATGTAGGCCAGGTAGTCTGGTTCCAGAAGGTCATTGATACCAACGACTTCGATACCGGGGAAATCTTTAGCGATCGCACGAAAGGCCATGCGGCCGATACGGCCAAAACCATTGATACCTACTTTGATAGTCATTTCACTTCTCCGTTTAAAGGTAAGTAGAGTTGTAATCTAGAAAATTCGGTTATTAGAGGGCGCATAATGCGCCCTCATAAGAGATCTCAGGCAGAAACCTCGTTGATCGCTGCAGCCACATTCTCAGCCGTAAAGCCGAACGCTTTGAACAGTTCACCTGCCGGCGCAGACTCACCAAAATGGTTGATACCGATCACCTTGCCATTGAGGCCGGCATACTTATACCAACTATCGGTCACGGCCGCTTCAACAACGACACGCGCAGTCACATTCGAAGGCAACACGGACTCTTTGTAGGCAGCATCCTGCTCATCGAAGGCCTTGGTGTTGGGCATGGAGACAACACGCACTTTTTTGTTTGAATCAGCGGCAGCCTTCACAGCAAGGTCCACTTCGGAACCGGTCGCGATGACAATCGCATCCGGAGTGCCGTCACAATCGACGATGATATAACCGCCCTTGGCGATATTGGCAATCTGCTCATCCGTACGCGCCTGATGGGCGAGGCCCTGGCGAGAGAAGATCAGGCAGGTGGGACCATCGGATTTCTCTACGGCTGCTTTCCAGGCAACGGCTGTCTCGACCGCGTCACAGGGACGCCAGACATCCATATTCGGGATCATGCGCAGGGTGGGGATCTGCTCCACAGGCTGATGGGTCGGACCATCCTCACCCAGACCGATAGAGTCATGGGTATAGACGAAAATCGACTGCAGCTTCATCAAGGACGCCATACGCAATGCATTACGCGCATATTCGGAAAACATCAGGAAGGTACCACCGTAAGGTATGAAGCCACCATGCAGTGAGGCACCATTCATAATGGCAGACATACCAAATTCACGTACACCGTAGGAGAGATAGTTACCGTCCGCATTGCCATCGGTAATCGATTTTGATCCCGACCAGGTGGTCAGGTTGGATGGCGACAAATCGGCCGAACCACCGAGGAATTCAGGCAGCAGGGGACCATAACCGTTGAGTGCGTTCTGGGAGGCCTTACGGGTAGCCGGAGATTCGGCCTTGGCATTGACCTCTGCAATGAACTTGGCTGACCCTTCAGCCCAATTAGCCGGTAGTTCACCCGCCATGCGTCGTTTGAATTCTGCTGCGAGTTCTGGAAAAGCAGCTTCATAAGCAGCAAATTTGTCATTCCAGCCGCTCTCTGCGTCAGTGCCAGCAGCCTTAGCATCCCAACCGGCGTAGATGTCGCCAGGAATTACGAAAGGCTCATGGGCCCAACCCAGCTGTTCGCGGGTTGCGGTAATCTCTTCAGCACCCAGCGGAGCGCCATGACAATCATGGCTGCCGGCCAGATTCGGCGATCCAAAACCGATGGTGGTCTTGCAGCAGATCAGGCTCGGCTTGTTGCCCTCGGCCTTGGCTGCTTCGATCGCCTGATTGATGGCATCACCGTCATGGCCGTCAACATCACGAATCACCTGCCAGCCGTAAGCTTCGAAACGGGCCGGGGTGTTATCGGTAAACCAACCCTCTGTCTCACCGTCGATACTGATGCCGTTGTCATCCCAGAAGGCGATCAACTTACCCAGACCCAGGGTGCCCGCAAAGGAGCAGGCTTCATGGGAGATACCCTCCATCATGCAGCCGTCACCCAGGAAGGCATAGGTATTGTGATCAACCACTTCGTGACCTGGCTTATTGAATTGAGCCGCAAGGGTCTTTTCCGCCAAAGCCATGCCGACACCATTGGTAATACCCTGGCCCAAAGGACCGGTGGTGGTCTCAACACCAGGCGCATAACCGTACTCGGGATGGCCCGGGGTCTTGGAATGCAACTGGCGGAAGCTCTTCAGGTCGTCGATGGACAGTTCGTAACCTGTCAGGTGCAACAACGAATAGATCAGCATGGAGCCATGACCGTTGGAGAGAACGAAACGGTCTCTATCTGCCCAGTCCGGGTTAGCCGGGTTGTGCTTCATGTGGCTGTTCCACAGTACCTCTGCGATATCGGCCATACCCATGGGCGCACCCGGGTGGCCTGAATTGGCTTTCTGTACCGCATCCATACTCAGCGCACGAATGGCATTGGCAAGTTCTCTGCGTGAGGACATTGGCCCCTCCTGAATTTTAATGACTAATTTCTGTTCTGAATCAGGTTAAACTTTTTGCGCGGCGGTAGACCGCCGAATTCTTCTCTGCAAATTCCCCATTGCTGTGAGTAGGTTGATCCACTGACGCTGATTGTTCTTTGTTAACCCCAAGTCGCACCGTGCATCCCTGACGGACAAAGGTGGACTATTCTGACCTAAGGGATAGAGCCGGGCAAAATAGCTGCCTTTATGGGGGCAATAAGCTAGCTTGATGGAAAATCCTAATATCCTAATAAACTAAATACTTTCAGTGGCTTGGTCATTCCCGCCACTTGATGGAACAACCCATACTGGGAATCTGTTCCCGCGGACCATGACCGGTTTCCGCCACTTGCTTCATAGCCTCGAAGAGATCTCGACGTACATCCGGGCCTGCCGTCTGCTTGCGACTCTCATCCAATCTGCCCCGATACTGCAATTTCGAATCAGCATTGTAACCGAAGAAATCCGGTGTACAGACTGCGCCATACGCCTTGGCGATATCTTGGGTTTCGTCCAGCAGATAGGGGAACGGATACCCATGCTGCACGGCAACCTGCTGCATATTCTCGAATGAATCCTCAGGATACTCATGGGGATCATTCGACATGATGGCCACGGCATTGACGCCCAATGGCATCAGCTCACGCACGTCCCGGACAATACGCTGCTGTACTGCCTTCACGTAGGGGCAGTGATTGCAGATGAACATCACCAACAACCCCTTCTCGCCCATGCAATCCTCAAGCGACCAAACTCGGCCATCGACGCCTGGAAGCGAAAAATCCGGCGCGGGTAGATCAAAGTCACAGATCGGAGTCTCAAGCGATACCATTATTATCTCTTTCAATACATTGCATTGATTAAGGGTGGGGCATTATGCAAAAAGCAGACTGATGTGTAAAATCGCGTTTTCTTCATGCGTCTGAGCCAAGCCCGCTGGACCGGCCAGACACAGCCTCTATAAATTACACAAAACCAGGATATTTGATGGCAAGCGAATACATTTTCACCTCGGAATCCGTTTCCGAGGGTCACCCCGACAAGGTTGCGGACCAGATCTCGGATGCGATGCTTGACGCCATCCTTAACCAGGATCCACATCCTGAGAAAGCGCGCGTTGCCTGTGAAACCCTGATCAAAACAGAAGCGGTGATCGTTGCCGGTGAAATCTCCACTGAAGCATGGATCGATCTCGATGAGCTGGTACGCGGCGTGGTCTGCGATATCGGCTATACCAGCTCGGATGTCGGCTTCGACGGCTCGACCTGTGCCGTCATGTCGCTGATCGGCAAGCAGTCTGGCGATATCGCTCAGGGTGTCGACAGAAAAGCACCTGAGGAGCAAGGAGCCGGCGACCAAGGCATGATGTTCGGTTACGCCACCAACGAAACCGACGTCCTGATGCCCGCGCCGATTACCTATGCCCAGCGCCTGGTGCAACGGCAGTCGGAGATCCGTAAGTCTGGTGTATTGCCATGGCTGCGTCCCGACGCCAAGAGTCAGGTGACGCTGCAATACGAAGACGGTCAGGTGACCGGCATCGGGGCAGTGGTCCTCTCCACCCAGCACGATCCCGATATCGACTACAAACACCTGCGTGAGGCGGTGATGGAGAACATTATTCAGCCTATACTGCCCGAAGCCTGGCTGGATAAGTGCCCACAGGACAAGATTCACATCAATCCCACTGGCAGCTTTATCATCGGCGGCCCGGTAGGTGACTGCGGTCTGACTGGGCGTAAAATCATCGTCGACACCTACGGCGGCATGGCCCGTCACGGCGGTGGCGCTTTCTCCGGCAAGGATCCCTCCAAGGTTGATCGCTCGGCTGCCTATGCGGGCCGCTATGTAGCGAAAAATATTGTTGCTGCGGGTCTTGCCGATCGCTGTGAAATCCAGATTTCCTACGCCATCGGCGTAGCAGAACCTACTTCCATCATGGTGGAGACATTCGGTACCGGTAAAATTGCCGATGAAAAGATAGTCGAACTGGTCCGCAGGCATTTCGACTTACGCCCCTATGGCATCTTGAAGATGCTGGATCTGTTGAATACTGACAGGATCAAGTACCGAAAGACCGCAGCCTACGGCCATTTCGGCCGTGAAGATGAGGGCTTCACCTGGGAGATGACCGACAAGGCGGAAGCCCTGCGGGAGGATGCCAAGCTTTGAGGTCCTTCGGGCCAATTTTGAATTGTTAATTTTGAATGTTGAATTTTTTTGAATGTACGCTTTGCGTACGTTTATTTTTAATTCAAAACTAATCTTCCCTTCTGAGGAGCGCTGCAACGGATCGTTATCCGCCAGGCTTGGAGGGGAAGCGATTTGTATCAAACCGCGCTCACTCACGATATTCAGGAGATGACTACCATGAGTGAGTTCAACGATTATAAAGTCGCCGATATCTCTTTGGCCGATTACGGCCGCCGCGAAATTGCCATTGCCGAGACCGAAATGCCCGGTCTGATGGCGATTCGCAAAAAGTACGCTGTGCAGCAGCCCCTTAAAGGTGCTCGCATCACCGGCTCCCTGCACATGACGATCCAGACGGCAGTCCTGATCGAGACTCTGGTGGCTCTCGGGGCAGAGGTTCGCTGGTGCTCTTGCAACATCTTTTCTACCCAGGATCATGCCGCTGCTGCCATTGCCGCTCAGGGTATCCCGGTCTATGCCTGGAAAGGCGAATCTCTGGAAAAGTACTGGTGGTGTACCGAACAGGTGCTGAACTGGCCAGAGGGTCAAACACCGAACATGATTCTCGATGATGGCGGCGATGCCACACTGTTGGTCCATAAGGGTGTTGAATTTGCCAGTGCGGACGCTGTCCCCGTGCCCAAGGATGATGACCCTGAAGAGTGGCAGGTCATCCTCGGCGTACTGAAACGCAGTCTGGAAGAGGACCCCAAGCGTTACCACCGCATGGCGGAATCGATCAAAGGCGTCACCGAAGAGACCACTACTGGCGTACATCGTCTTTATCAGATGATGGAACAGGGCACACTGCTGTTCCCTGCCATGAACGTCAATGACTCAGTCACCAAATCGAAGTTCGACAACCTCTACGGTTGCCGTGAATCTCTGGTCGATGGCATCAAACGCGCCACCGATGTGATGATTGCAGGGAAAATCGCCATCGTTGCCGGCTACGGTGATGTGGGCAAGGGATGCGCACAATCCCTACGCGGACTCGGTGCAACCGTCATGGTTACTGAGATCGACCCCATTTGTGCACTACAGGCAGCGATGGAAGGATATCGCGTGGTGACCATGGAAGAGGCCGCTCCCCTCTGCGACATATTCGTCACCACCACCGGCAATTTCAAGATCATCACCCACGACCACATGGCCGCCATGAAGGATCAGACCATCGTCTGTAATATCGGCCATTTCGATAATGAGATTGATATCGCCGGTATCCGTCAGTATGAGTGGGAAGAGATCAAACCACAGGTCCATCACGTCATCTTCCCAGACGGTAAACGGATTATTATGCTGGCAGAGGGACGCCTGGTGAATCTGGGTTGCGCCACCGGTCATCCCAGCTTTGTGATGTCCAACTCCTTCTCCAACCAGGTCCTGGCGCAGATCGAATTCTACGCTAATCCAGGCAAATATGAGAATAAGGTCTATGTTCTGCCGAAGCATCTTGATGAAGAGGTGGCGCGACTCCACCTGGAGAAGATAGGCGCTCATCTGACAACCTTATCCCAGGAACAAGCTGACTATATCGGCGTACCGGTGGAAGGTCCCTACAAACCTGAGCACTATCGATACTGAGTATTTGTAATAGCGCCCGGTTTATCGGGTGAGACTATTCTAAATGATGGAAAATCGTTGTTCTGCCGTAGGGTGAGGGAGCACAATCCCTCCCCTGCAGTTTTCGATTCTCGCGATCACATATTACTATTGCCTCTTTGTACGTGTCGTGAATCGCTTCCACCATTTATTCAGATGATTGAGTTAATTGCAGACTTAACCTAAAACCCAAGCAGTCAATTTCATGCACATAGAAACAAATCAGAAGATATTTAGTTTCGAACTCTTCCCGCCTAAGACGGAAAAGGGTTTTGAAAAGATGCAACAGACGGTTAGCACACTCCAAGCACTCGGGCCTGCTTATTTCTCGGTCACCTATGGGGCTGGTGGTTCTACACAGCAACGGACTTTCGATACCGTCGACTGGCTATGTTCAGAGAAGATAGTGACGGCTCCTCATCTCTCCTGTATCGGTAGCGATCAGGATGAGATCATTGAGATTCTTGAACACTATAAAAGTCAGCGCATCAATCGATTGGTGGCATTGCGCGGCGACCTTCCCTCGGGAGTGGGTCTTGGTGGCTTGGGAGAGCTGAGTAACGCCAATCAACTGGTTGAACTTGTGCGCGAAACCTATGGCAACTATTTTCACATCGAAGTAGCCGCCTATCCAGAGGTTCATCCCCAGGCGGTCAATGCAGAAGAGGATCTGTTTTTTTTCAAACAGAAAGTGAACGCAGGCGCCAACAGTGCGATCACCCAGTATTTCTACAATCCCGATGCCTATTTCCGTTTTGTCGATGATTGCCGGAGAGTGGATGTCGAAATTCCAATCGTGCCAGGCATCATGCCAATCACAAACTTTATCCAGCTTGCGCGCTTTTCAGATGGTTGTGGCGCAGAGATACCCCGCTGGCTTAGAAAAAGACTGGAAGGGTTTGGTGATGACCTGGATGCCATTCGTGACTATGGTGCCGAGATTGTGACTCGTCTCTGTGAAAGACTGCTTGAGGGAGGTGCGCCCGGTCTGCATTTCTATACCATGAATCAGGCAGTACCGACTAAAACTATCTGGCAAAACCTGGGGCTCTGACAAATTGTGGGGGCTATTCCTCCACCTCACCCCAATGCACCAAAACCTCTATTCTCCGCGTCATGCGTGCTATCTGTGGCCAATCGTGGGCAATAATATCCTGAGAATGGGCCAGATTGTTACGCAGTGATTCCAAATCACGGATAACCTTCTTTGCACTTCTGCGTGTAGCAAAACCCAGTCGGGACAATGCTTCATCACTATTAATCAAGATCTGTGCCTTGTCCGAGAACTGCAGACAATCAAGCGAATCACCAGCCTGCCCTCTGCGAATGCGTTCCGTTTGCAGCTTTTTTGCATTTTCCAGACGCTTTTTACTTAGCTGGTTTTGCCAATCATCCTCTGGGTAAGCTTCCTTGATATGACTCATCAGGTTCATCTCAATAATGGTAATCATACCGAACAGCCACATGCGAACGATCGGCTTCTGTATGTGAGAGCGCAAAATAATACCGGAAAGATCCCCGAGTAATGCGATGAAGCAACACTCGTGACGCGTCAATACCTGAATGACGTCAGACAAGGATGCATCTCCATGTAGCACCTGGCCCTTGGCAAATTGCCGCTTATAATCACGGCAATTACCGCTATCAAGGTCATCCAGTTGCACAAAGCCGCTTACAAGACCCTGGTCACGCAGACCAGCGACAATCCACCTTTTGGATCTCATCACTTCCTGTACCATTTCAACCCGAGAATCCGCATCAAATGAGGCAAGAGATTCCGCAATATCGACCGCCTTGAATGATTCGGTGAAATGACGCAACGCCCTTTGCTGCTCAAAGGGAATACCATGGCCTTCCGGGGCTACCTCTCTGGCCAAATCAAGCCTGTTTTTATCCTGTTTGTCATGTTGATCATGACATGCCTGCCAGACCTTCCAGGCCCGCTTATAGAGCCTCTCATCACCCTCCTGCAGGACCCTCAGTAACGCCTCGGTAATCCCCCCATTAATAATGGGACTCAAAAGTAGTCACTGTTAAGCTGTCTGAGCCAGCTTCTGTATCGGGGTGATTCCACCTA
>JAHXHT010000031.1 GCA_025656435.1 Candidatus Thiodiazotropha sp. (ex Gloverina cf. vestifex)
ACAGTCACAATTACGGCCATACAACCGCGCCTACGCCTATCGGGGACTAATCGCCTCGGCTTTCAGCCTTCCATGGCGATCAGCGATTGTCACGGCCTTTTTCTGGCTAACACAAAAGCATCGAACAGCATGATCGCCACACCCATAAAGATGGCAGAGTCGGCAATATTGAAAGCGGGCCAGTAATATTCCTGGTAGTGCAGGTGAATGAAGTCAATCACCTGCCCCATAAGAATGCGGTCAATCAGGTTACCCACGGCACCGCCGATGATCAGTGAGAGTGATACGGCAACCCATTTCTCTTCGCGCTTGAGACGCGACAGCCAAGCAAGCATCACACCGGTGACAACCAAGGCCAATACGATGAAGAACCATCGCTGCCAACCATCCTGATCGCTGAGAAAGCTGAAGGCCGCACCCTTATTATAAAGCAGGGTGAAATCAAAGAACGGCAATATGCCGACACTCTCACCATAGGTAAGCATGGCATCTGCGATTTGCTTGGTGGCCTGATCAAGCAGAATCACGATCAAGGAGAGCCAGAGCCAGCGCGTCATCCTTCTCTTTCCTTTTTTTTCAATCAGGCAAAATGACGGGGTTCGCCAGCACCGTCCACATTCTCGATACAGCGACTACAAAGTTCGGGATGGGTATCATGGGTGGCCACCTCTACGCGATGGTGCCAACAACGCACGCATTTACCATGAGGCGAAGCAGTGACTACCACCGCTAATTCTGGGTCGTCGGTGGCGACTGCCTCAGGCGGCTTGTCTGAAAGGGAATAGAGCCTGGCATTGGATGTAATCAGTACGAAACGCAGTTCGTTCTCGAGTCGTTCCAGCAACGCCTTCAAGCCATCTTCGCAGTAGAGTGCCAGCTCCGCATCCAGCGACGAGTTGCCCTCGGCTCGGAAAGCCTCCATCGCCTTGCCGACCGATTCACGCAGACCGATCACCCGTTGCCAGAAATCCTGATCAAAGGCATCACCATCATCAAGGGCAAACAACCCTTGGTACCACGTCTCCAGCAAGACGCTCTCACCTCGCTCGCCTGGCATTGACTGCCATACCTCATCAGCGGTAAAGCTGAGAATCGGTGCCAGCCAGCGTACCATCGCCTCGATAATGTGGTACATGGCAGTCTGGCAGGAGCGGCGCGGCAGGCCGTCCACCTGGGTAGTGTATTGCCGGTCCTTAATGATATCGAGATAGAAGCCGCCCAATTCGTTGACGCAGAAATTGTGGATCTTCTGGTAAATGAGATGGAACTGGTAGTGGGTATAGGCTTCAGCGATCTCATCCTGCAGTTGCAGGGTGCGGTCCACCGCCCAGCGATCCAACTCGATCATCTTTGCGGGCTCGACCAGGTTCTCTGCCGGATCGAAACCGTTCAGGTTAGAAAGCAAGAAGCGAGCTGTGTTACGGATACGTCGATAGGCATCCGCAGTGCGTTTGAGAATCTCATCGGAGACACTCATCTCGTTGCGGTAATCCGTCGCAGCTACCCAGAGGCGAACGATATCGGCTCCCAGGGTCTTCGTCACCTTCTGCGGCGCAATCGTATTACCCAAGGACTTGGACATCTTGTGTCCCTCTGCATCCACCGTAAAGCCGTGTGTCAGCACCCCTTTGTAGGGTGCACAGCCATTCATCGCCACCGAAGTCATGAGTGAAGACTGGAACCAACCACGATGCTGGTCCGAGCCTTCCAGATAGAGATCGGCGGGAAAACTCAAGCCTTCACGGGAGTCCAACACACAGTGATGGGAAACGCCGGAATCGAACCAGACATCCAGGGTATCGGTGACCTTCTCGTAGTCCTTTGCCACTTCCCCCAGCAGTGTCTCTGGCTCCAGGTTGAACCAGGCCTCAAAACCGGCCTCCTCAACCAGGCTTGCCACTTGCTCAATCAGTGTTTGTGTCTGTGGATGCAGATCACCGCTCTGCTTATGAATGAACAGGGTGATCGGCACTCCCCAAGTACGCTGACGGGAAATACACCAGTCAGGACGACCCTCCACCATGCCCTGAATACGGGCCTTGCCCCAATCGGGCATCCACTGCACCTGGTCGATCTCCTTCAAGGCCGCTTGGCGCAAACCATTCTGCTCCATGCTGACAAACCATTGTGGCGTCGCACGAAAAATGATCGGTGTTTTGTGACGCCAGCAATGAGGGTAGCTGTGACGCAACCGTTCTTCATGCATCAGGGCGCCACGATCCTGCAGCACCTCGATGACCCTCTCGTTGGCAGACAGCACATGCAGACCGGCAAACAGCTCAGTATCCTCTACAAAACAGCCGTTGCTGCCTACGGGATTATCCACCGGCAGCTTGTAACGGGCCCCTACCACATAGTCGTCAAGACCGTGACCCGGTGCGGTATGTACAGCGCCGGTTCCAGCCTCCAGGGTTACGTGCTCACCAAGGATTACCGGCACCTGACGATTGTAGAAGGGGTGATCTAGAAGCAGTCCCTCAAAGGCCCCACCTTTGGCATAACCGACCACGTGGTAGTGTTCGATACCAAAACGGTCCATCACATCCTTGAGCATGGCATCAGCAATCACCAGACGCTCTTTGCCTCGGTCACTGTCGCACTCCACTACCGCATATTCCAATGACGGATTCAGCGCCACTGCCTGATTGGCCGGTAGCGTCCAGGGCGTGGTGGTCCAGATCACCATCGACAAAGGTCCCTCACCACAACCCTCCGGCACATGGTGACAGCATTTGATCAGCGCCTCTTCATCCACGACACTGAAGCGTACATCGATAGCGAAGGAATCCTTATCCTGATACTCCACCTCCGCCTCGGCCAATGCCGAACCACAATCGGTACACCAATGCACCGGCTTATAGCCTTTCTGTACATGGTCGTTGGCAACGATCTTGCCGAGGGAGCGGATGATGTCAGCCTCGAACTGGTGATCCATGGTGAGATAGGGGTTGTCCCAGTCGCCCATCACGCCCAGACGTTTGAAGTCTTCCCGCTGACCATTGACCTGCTTCCGGGCATACTCCCGACAGGCCTTGCGGAACTGGGCCACACTCACCTTCTTGCCAGGTTTGCCGATCTTCTTCTCCACCTGCAATTCGATGGGCAGGCCATGACAGTCCCAGCCCGGCACATAGGGGGCATCGAAGCCATCAAGCGTCCGGCTTTTGACGATAATATCCTTGAGGATCTTGTTCACCGCGTGGCCGATATGGATATCGCCGTTGGCGTAGGGAGGCCCGTCATGCAGTATGAAACTGGGACGGCCTGCGCTTACCTCACGTACCTTTTTATAGAGGTCGATCTCTTCCCATTGCTTCAGCCTCTCCGGCTCGCGCTGAGCCAGATTGCCCCGCATCGGGAAGTTGGTCTTGGGAAGATTGAGTGTCTGCTTGTAGTCGCTCACGGACGGTTGCCTGCCAAAAAAGGTGCGAGAAAATAGAGCATTGAAACGTAAATCAGCCTTTGGCGCAAAGTTTCAGGCGATATATTGATGTTGTTTTTGTTGAGCGGGCAGTAAAAGGCAGAAAACAATCAAGCTACACTGGACAGAGTTGGCAAAATTGCCATCAATTTTCACACTTTGAAGTGCGATAGGTTGTTCGGGTACACAACCGGCAAGACACTATTTCGAAAGCCCAAGAATCTCTCTGGCAACATCGGCATCGAGCAAAATTTGCTGGCGCAATGTTTCAAAGCTATCGAAGCGCTTCTCATCACGCAGTTTCTGCATGAACTCGACACTGACGTGTTCACCATAGACCGTTCGATCAAAATCAAACAGGTGGACCTCCAGTAAATAGCGAGTATCGCCCTCCACCGTAGGACGTATGCCGATATTGGCCACACCGGGGTAAGACTTATCACCAAGCCCATCAACCCTCACCGCATAGACACCCCGCAATGGGCTGACCCGACGGTGCAGATTCACGTTCATTGTAGGAAAGCCGATGGTGCGGCCACGTTCATCCCCGTGGGCCACCCGGCCGCAGATACGGTACGCACGTCCGAGGTACTGGTTTGCCGTGGTGAAATCGCCCTCGGTGAGCAGCTCACGGATACGGGTACTGCTGACCCGGTCAGCATCCAGCTTGTAGGTGTTCATGTTCTCCACCTCGAAACCATGTTGCTCGCCCATCCGGCGCAGCAGTTCAAAATCACCCATGCGGCCTTTGCCGAAACGAAAGTCATCCCCCACTGAAAGGAAACGGGCACCAAGCCCCTCGACCAGCAGCTCATCCACAAAGCGTTCCGCAGGCATGGCTGCCAGGCGTTTATTGAACTCCAACACAACCACCCGTTCGATACCCACCGCTTCGATTGCCTGCAATTTCTCCCGCAAACGGGTCAACCTGGCGGGTGCAGTGGCAGTTTGGAAAAACTCACGGGGCTGCGGCTCAAAGGTGACCACGGTGGTCGGCAGATCCAGCTCTGCACCCTTTTCCATTAGATGCCGAAACACGGACTGATGTCCCATGTGAACCCCATCGAAATTGCCGATGGTGGCCACGCAGCCATGGTGATCCGATTTGAGGTTATGAAGTCCGCGAACCAGTTGCATAGAAAAAGCCGTCCTAACAAGAACGGCCAATTATAGGGAATGTAGAAAGATAGGGCATCCCCTGACTTTCCGTAGCAGAAAAGCCGGTTGTATTGCAGAACCTCCTCTACCCGGAGGAGAGCCCCCTCACTCCAGGTAGATTGTGGTGCTGTTTATTTGGCATAGCGATCGTGATTGAAGACCATATCTCCACCGGGTGCAGCCTTGTGGCAAGCCACGCAGCCCTGTCCCATACCTTTGCCGACTCGACCAGCGAGACTCATACCCTTCGAATTTTTCATCGGTGTTCCATCCAGCGCGTATTTGACCCAGAACCAGTCCTTGATCTCAGAATCGTAACCCTTGCGCTTGTACATCACGGTAACGGCCTTCAGGTATTTTTCAGGATCATTGGCCACAGCTGTCTTACTGACACCCTCGCCACCATAATTCCGTTTGATGATCAGCAGACCCTCGTTGTCCCCCACCTTGAGGCGAGTGTCGATGGTATCGAGAATGGCCCCGTGGGGATGGGTACCCGTATAGGGCGCCGACATGGTCGCGCCCTTGCCGGTGTAACCAGCCGCCGTCATGCTCGCCCATAGATCTGCTGCATATGAGGCATCAGCACTGCCGCCAAATGGCGCTGCCTGTGCGGTCGCCGTCATTAGCATTGAGGCCGCTGCCGCCACGATCATTTTTTTCTGTTTCATCTTTTTCTCCTCACTGCTCTTTCGAGTGTTTGCTAAAAATTGCCTTCATTACTTTCGGCCCATCAGGACTTCGTATAAAACCCAGTGACACACCGCCTGCCAAACGCAGGGTGTCAATGGGCTCTCCTGGAAATTGGTATTGGCGTAGTCGCTCCCCCGTCTGGCTCGACAGCTCCCAGACCTGACCACTCTCGAAAGCGGCTATCAACACACCGTCTCGGTAGTCCAAGTTGGTCGAGAGTCGTTCAGGGAGTTGGCGCGCCCACAGAACGCCTCCACCATCGGCATTCACTGAAAGCAGACTGTGATCGTAACCAATGAAAAACAACCGACTGCCCACTGCCAGTGGTGTAGTGACAATGGCGGGATAGCGCTGGCGCCAAAGGATATTCCCCTGCTGATCCAGGGTAATGGCCTCACGGCCAAAGGTGGTGACCACAATTCGTCCGTCTGAGAGTGCTACAGGGCTGTAGACCATCTCCTGGCCCAAGGATACTGACCAGCGGATATCGCCACTCTGTCGTTCGATTGCCCATAACTGGCCATCGCTGCCACCGGTAAACAGAAGATCATTGGATTTCGCCGGTGGATAGACCCAGCCAGGAAAACGTCTCTCCCAGATCACCTGCCCATCCTCTGTACTGAGCGCCTGAAGCGATCCATCCCGACTGGCAAGAAACAATCTCGATCCATCCGGTACCACAGAAAAGCCCTGTGCAGCAGTACTCCGCTGCCAAATCACCTTCCCACTGTTTGCATCCAAAGCGTAAAGTCCCCCGCTGCCACTCACCAGTACGCGCTTATCGATTAATACCGGGGAAGACGTCTGTTGGTCATTCAATTGTTGCCAGCGCATCTCCAGGCTATCTCTGTCAAAGGCATAGAGGCCGGAATCGGAGATGATCAAAGGTGTAACAGGGTGATCAGCACCCCGGTCACCCGCAAGAGCGGATAGCGCCACGACAGCCATAACGACTGAGAGAAGGTGGCGAACAACGATACGGAACATGCATCTCTCCAGATTGATCAAGGAGGTGCACGAGTCACCTCTGCTTACAGATCTATACGTAGAGAGACTGCAGGTGGATTCAGTGTTTGACCGAGCGAAAATCGCTGGGCCTGACACCCATGAGGAGAAGAGAGAGAAAATAGATGGCTGCCGCACAGCCAATCCAAAGAATCAGATACTGGATGCGGGCCCAAAAGCTGATGCCCAACCAGTAGTCGAGATCACCGGCAATCCACACCAGGAAGACGGCCATAATGCCGCCGGCAATCAGGGAGCGTACAAGCAGGCTTGTCAAACCATGTCTGGGCTGTAGGACATTGTCCTTTCTCAGCCCCCGGTAGAGCAGATAGGCATTGAGAGCCGATGAACAAGTCGTTGCCAGCGCCAAACCGGCATGAGCCAGAGGGAAAACAAGCGCGATATTGAAGACCATATTCGCCACCATGGCTATGATGCCGATCCTGACTGGGGTGCGAGTATCCTGCCGGGCATAAAACCCTGGCGCGAGGATCTTAATCAGCATAATGGCCAACAATCCGGGCGCATAGGCCATAAGACTCAAGGTCGCCATAGAGACATCGTGCTCATTGAATGCCTCCGAATAAAAGAGTGTTGCCAACATGGGGCCCGCCAACAGCAACAGGCCGATAGCAGAGGGTATACCCAGCAGCAACGTCACCCGCAGCGCCCAATCGAGGGTATCAGAAAATTCTTGCGAGGATTTTTCAGAGTGCTTACGAGAGAGATTCGGCAAAATTACCGTACCCAGGGCCACCGCCAATATGCCGACAGGAAACTCCATCAGACGATCCGAATAGTAGAGCCATGAGATGCTGCCACTCACAAGGAATGAGGCGATCAAGGTATCCAACAGGAGATTCAGCTGACTGACCGACACACCGAAGAGCGCAGGCACCATCAGCTTCATGACCTTGACTACCCCAGGGTCTTTGAAGGCGACCCTGGGACGGGGAATCAGCCTCAACTGGTGCAGAAAAGGAATCTGGAAAGTGAACTGGACCACACCTGCAAACAACACACCCCAGGCAAGCGCCATAACCGGCACTTCCATAGATTGAGAGAGCCAAAGCGCACAGACGATCAATGAAATATTGAGCAGCGCCGGTGTGAAAGCTGCAGCACCAAAACGGTTGTGGGTATTGAGAATACCGCCGGAGAATGCCGTTAGGGATATAAAGAAGAGGTAGGGAAATGTCAGATACAACATATCTACCGCAAGATGGTACTTCCCCTCATCTTCCAACCAGAATCCCGGCGCAAAGATAAAAACCAGCACTGGTGCAGCCAACACACCAATTGCCGTAGCCACCAGTAACACCGTGCCCAACGTGCCGGCCATTTTATTGACAAAATCCTGTAGCTCCTCCTGAGTACCCTTCGTACGGTACTCCGTGAGAACCGGCACGAAGGCAAGCGAGAAGGCTCCCTCGGCAAATAGGCGACGTAGAAAATTGGGTATTTTAAAGGCGACAAAGAACGCATCGGTCGTCGCGTCGGCGCCGAACAAGCGGGCAAGCACCAAATCCCGGGTAAATCCCAGGATTCTGGAGATCATGGTATTGCTGCCCACCGCAGCAAAGGAGCGAAAAAACGAAGCCAGAGGTTTTATCCTTATATTGTGATATCCACTAAACCCGTCACTACTCTGCGCGGTTGTTTGTGAATGGCTCGCAGGCTGTAAAAAATCAGAAGTCAGAGGGCGACTTTAGCAGGGCATCCGGGCTGCCGCAAAACGGTTGACAATGCATGCCGGATTGGGGAGAATTCGCTCCCTTTATTAAAGCCAGTTTCATCCAGGAGACAACCTTGGCCAACTCAGCCCAAGCACGTAAACGCGCACGCCAGGCAGACAAGAGGCATTCACGCAACCAGGCGCAGCGCAGTGAAATGCGCACCCATATCAAGAGGGTCGTCAAACAAATTGCCGCCGGCGACAAAGAAGGCGCTGCTGCTGCCTACAAAACGGCCATACCAGTGATCGACAATGCCGTGAGCAAGGGCCTGATCCACAAAAACAAGGCTGCCCGCCATAAGAGCCGAATGAACGTTCAGATCAAGGCTATGTAATATGTAAGCTGGGGATCGTTCAAAATCTCTAAAAAAACCGGCTATGAGCCGGTTTTTTTATGTCTACTCGCCAAAATCACTTCCATCTGAATGCATAGCGTAATATTTTTTACTGTTAATCATGCAGTTAGCCTCATTCCAGACTGACTTCCCATGATCATGCTTGAGTATTTCGCCAGCCTATTATCTGGTCACCAGACTGGCTTACAACAACACCAGATTGTCCCGATGAATCAGCTCTTCCTCATCCACATAACCTAAAATTGATTCAATCCTGCTACTGGGTTTGCCCATGATCCTCGCCGTCTCTTGCGCATCGTAGTTCACCAGCCCACGGGCCACTTCACATCCGGCCTGATCGAGGCAGACTACTGCCTCACCCCGGGAGAAATCCCCATTGACCTCACACACGCCAACAGCCAGCAAGCTGCTCCCCTGCCGTTGCAGTACACGCACAGCGCCATCATCAAGGGTGAGGCTGCCACGAGGCTGTAACTGTCCTGCCAGCCAACGCTTTCTCGCTGCCTGAGGCTCCTGCACGGGCACCAGTAGCGTACCGACACGCTCACCCCGGCTAATGGCCTCCACCACGCGCTCCCGTCGACCGGAGGCTATTACCGTCCCCGTTCCCGAGCGGGCGGCCAATCGCGCTGCACGTACCTTGGTCACCATTCCACCCAGCCCAAGACCACTGGCGCTGCCGCCCGCCACAGCATCAAGTTGCGGGTTATCCACTCGAGTCTCGTCAATCAAGATCGCATGCGGGTTAAATCTGGGATCAGCATCAAACAAGCCCTCCTGATCAGTCAATAGCACCAGCAACTCCGCCTCAATCAGGTTAGCCGCCAACGCTGCCAAGGTGTCATTGTCACCGAAGCGCAACTCGTCTGTCGTGACAGTATCGTTCTCGTTAACCACAGGTACGACCCCCAGCTGCAAGAGGGTTCGCAGAGTACTGCGGGCATTGAGATAACGGGAGCGATCTGCTAGATCATCTCGGGTCAGCAAAATCTGCGCTGTGTGCAGGCCGTATTGCTGGAAACAGGCCTCCCAAGCATGTACCAGTCCCATCTGTCCGATAGCTGCGGCTGCCTGTAGCTCATTCAGGTTGTGTGGCCGGCTTTGCCAACCCATGCGACTCATACCTTCAGCTACCGCACCAGAGGAGACCAACACCACCTCGTGTCCCGCATTTCGCAGTGCCGCCACTTGCGATACCCAGCCGGAAAGCAACTCATGAGAGAGCCCTTTCCCATCGGCGGTCAGCAGGGCACTGCCAATCTTGATGACCCATCGTTTGGAATTGGCTATTTTTTCGCGGGAGATCATTTTTTATTCAATCTTTCTGTCTTGAACCGATAGTGTCAGTCTAGAGGGTCCCAAGATTCATCCATTGGCACCTGTTCATCCTGCTCTGGTCGTTCTTCACGCCAGATCGCCTCCAATCGCAGCATCAGATCTGCACTGAGTTTCTGAAGCCCCTCTCCTGTGGCAGCTGAGATCCCATAGACAGGACCTTGCCACTCCAATGATTGAATGAGTTGTTGACGCTTCGATTCATATTCGTCATCCAGCAGCAGATCCTTTTTATTCAATACCAACCAGCGCTCCTTATCTGCCAGATCCTCTGAAAAACCAAATAACTCTTGTTCGATCTGCCGAACCTGCTGGGCTGGATCCTCTGATACATCCATCGGCGCGATATCAACCAAATGAAGCAGCAAGCGGGTTCGGGCAAGATGCTTTAGAAACTGGAGCCCTAAACCGGCACCCTCCGCTGCACCTTCTATCACGCCGGGAATGTCTGCCACCACAAAACTTTGATCTTGTCCCAGGCTGACCACACCGAGATTGGGATGGAGCGTTGTAAAGGGGTAATCTGCCACCTTCGGCCGCGCACTGGATATTTTACTGATCAGGCTCGACTTGCCGGCATTTGGCAGGCCCAGCAAGCCCACATCCGCCAGAAGAATCAATTCCAACAGCAGCTCACGACGCTCACCCTCTGTACCATAGGTAAACTGTCGCGGCGTGCGATTGGTACTGCTTTTAAAATGGATGTTGCCGATACCTCGCTCGCCTCCACTGGCAACCAACAGCTGTTGCCCCGACTCGAGTAGCTCGCCAATCATCTCACCGGTCATCTCATCCATGACACGCGTGCCAACTGGCACCCTTACATGAAGATTTTGTCCTTTGCGCCCGGTTCTTTCGCGGCCCATGCCGTTCTGTCCGCGCTCTGCCTTATGCGTTCGCTGGGTGCGAAAATCGACCAGGGTATTAAGTCCACTGTCAGCTATCAGGAAAACACTTCCGCCATGCCCTCCATCGCCACCATCAGGGCCGCCCTTGGGAATATACTTTTCCCGGCGAAAGCTGGCGCAGCCATTGCCGCCGTCACCGGCAATGACCTTGATCCTGGCTTCGTCTACGAACTTCATAATATGTCCTATGCCCCATCAAAAGCAGTGTGATTGACATGAGGTTCACCAACAACCACAACTGGCACCACGCACTACTTTCTCTTCATTGAACTTTGCGATCACATCTCACATTGTTTGATTTTAACAATATGCCAGCTGGACCCATCTCCAAAACGTAAAAAGCCCCGTCATCTGACGAGGCTTTTGAGCATCGATACCGGCGTTGAATTATTCGGTAACGACACTCACATATCTGCGGTTCTGTGGACCCTTGATCTCGAACTGCACCTTACCATTCGCAGTAGCGAACAGGGTGTGGTCCTTGCCGATACCCACATTCACGCCTTTGTGAAATTGGGTACCACGCTGGCGCACAATGATGTTGCCTGCCTGAACGTCCTGGCCGCCGTAGATTTTGACGCCTAAACGTTTGGATTCTGAATCGCGGCCGTTACGTGTACTACCGCCTGCTTTTTTATGTGCCATTTCTCTTCTCTCCTCAGCCGCTGATGCCGGTGACCTGCAGCTCGGTGTACCACTGACGGTGCCCCTGATGCTTCAAGTGGTGCTTACGGCGACGAAACTTGATGATCTTGACCTTTTTGCCACGTCCGTGGGATTTCACGGTAGCCGTGACCTTGCCGCCATCGACGTAGGGAGTGCCGATCTTCACGTCATCACCATTGGTGATCATCAGGACCTTATCCAGATCGACAGAAGCACCCTCGTCCGCAGTCAGCATTTCGACCTTGATCGTGTCGCCTTCAGAAACGCGATACTGCTTGCCGCCGGATTGAATTACCGCATACATTGCCTTAACCCCGAAAAAAATACCGTTATCCACCCGCCGGACATCCGGCGAGGTAAAGAGGCGAAATTCTACCTACTCCCCCAGACCGGGTCAACCACCCCAACACTTTCCTGTGGAGCGATCACCCCATGTCTCGTCGCAGACGAGCTTCATTGCGTTCGTTTTTCCGCCTCAATAAAAATGCGCTTTACCTGAGGAAATTGCTGCTTGATCGACTTATCCATCTCATTGATCACCGATTCAACCTTGTCAGCAGTGGTTCGGTCCTGAAAATCCACACTCAGATTGACCAGAATAAAGTCGGGGCCCATATGCATGGTCAGCACTTCATTGACATGCTCAACCGACGGTTGAGCACCAACCATCGTACGAATGCCCTCGACTACTGCACGGTTGGCACTTTCACCGATTAATAATCCCTTGGTCTCGTAGGCGAGCCAGATTGCCGTACCCACCAAAATCAGGCCGATAATGACCGATGCCAACCCGTCAAACAGCAGATTACCGGTCAGTTGGGTCAATGCCACACCGGCAAAAGCCACCATGAGTCCCAACATGGCGGCGCTGTCCTCAAACAGCACGACAAAAATCGAGGGGTCTTTCGCCCGCTGTATCGCCTCCACATAGCCCCATTTTCCTTTTACCCGGCTGAACTCCCGAAATGCGAATAGCCAGGCAGCGCCTTCGAACACCATCGCCAGACCCAGCACAATATAGTTGATGAGGGGATTCTCTATCGGCTCCGAGTGTGAGATATGTTTGATGCCTTCATAGATAGAGACACCTCCCCCCAAGGCAAATATCAGGATTGCGACGATAAAACTCCAGAAATAGATCTCTTTGCCATGCCCGAAAGGAAAATTTTCATCTGCCGGGCGCTTTGCTCGTGCGATGCCGTAGAGCAACAGCCCCTGGTTGCCTGTATCCACAACTGAGTGGATACCCTCAGACAACATCGCAGAACTGCCCGTGAGAAAGGCCGCAATAAATTTTGTGATCGATATAAGCGCATTGCCGATCAAAGCAGCAAATATCACTTTTTTAGAGCCGGTAGCCATTCTCTCTCCTGGTAATACCTCTCAAAACTTTCGGTATTCTAGAACAATGCATGCTGATACCGCCGCTATTATCCACAATCGAGAGGCTCACACCTATCTCAAGCCGGTAATTATTTAGCAACTACAAGGCGCGCTTCTATTTTCAGGTAAAAAAAAACCCGCTAACGCGGGTTTTTCAGAGTACACAAGCAAAGTAGCAATCCCTCTGCAATCCGAAACCCAGCTCTCAGAACTTCTGAATTCGGATCGGTAGCTATCAGGCGGTCTGAGGATCTATCACACCTGGGCCACACACTACCTCAGTAATATCGTTCACTGATCCTGGATAGTGCCGGAATATCCACTTTGCAAATCTAAAGGCGTCGGTGCCGATATCGTATTGTTTGTAACGGTAATGTTCTGAGTATTCCGTATCTGTATACCTTTCGACAACGCGACAATATTGTTCCCATCAATGATATGGCCAGCTGCGCCTGACGATACCATGCCGATAGTTGAATCACGCACGACATTATCGTAGATCCGCGCATCATATGCATCGTCGTGAACAACTAGCGCTTCACCGGGACTGGAACTTGTTGGCCTGAAACCCTCCATATGTACACCAGATACAACAATATCGTTAGAATCTTTAATGTCTACAGCGTTCTCACGATTGTGATGGTAGTAACCACCACCGATGTAGACTCTAGAGGCAGATCCTCGGCTGGCATCTCCGACTTGAATTGAGTCTCCGCTATTATCGTAGATCTCAGCTTCAAGTACCCAGACATCGTCTGCCATGACTTTCATACCATGGAAGTCCTGTTCAGCTGCGTCTACTCTGTTATCTCCAAAACCGTGAATACTGCCGCCTATCCAAACGCTGAAAGAGTTCATGCGTACAGCACTCGAATGTCCCGTATCAGCTCCTGGACCGGATACTTCAGCATCGCGAACGACACAATTAGTGCAACTGACGGTCAGGTGAGGGCCGTCATCAGCGGGGGCGTTCACCGTACCGCCTTGCAGAACCACGTACTCGCCTGAAATTGTGAGCTGGTCAAATGTAGCACCTGAGGCATCGATCAAACATGGCTGTGCCGCAGTACCGGTACAGCTAAGTGTTTCCGTGCCCTGATAACCTGTGATGACTTGACTTGCTGTGTAGTCGGCTCTGACATCAAAGCCCAAAGCATTTGATGGATCTGGGATGCCTCGATACTGAGAATCTGGTGCAGGCTGCGGAGGCGCTACGGTTACCCCACCCTCGATCGACAGTACAGGCGCGGTCGGAGGGGGTGCAGTTTGTGCAAGTGCAGGTATCGCAAACAGCAGAAATAGTGTTACAAATTGCTTCATCAGTTCATCTCCGTCGATGGTGCTCACTAAATTGCCCAGCAATCTCAGCAACCAGTCGAATGACAAAATTCATGGCGCTACCTTAAATTAATCATCGGGAAACGAACGGTTTCCCCTCGGCATGTCTTTGGTAGCTCCGCTATCCTTAAGCATCATCCACAGACAAGCAGTTTTTCGTCACTGCCTTCAGGGATTCGCTTACTTTAACTATAGATAGTGTTATTTAACCTCACATCACTTGCAAGAGACCTAGCCCACAGAGTCCGGCTAAATATGCCTCATGATTCCCGAATTTGTGAGCTAAATCATCCTTCGCTGATCGCCATGGAAGGCTGAAAGCCGAGGCGATTAGTCCCCGATAGGCGTAGGCGCGGTTGTATGGCCGTAATTGTGACTGTTA
>JAHXHT010000032.1 GCA_025656435.1 Candidatus Thiodiazotropha sp. (ex Gloverina cf. vestifex)
AACAGTCACAATTACGGCCATACAACCGCGCCTACGCCTATCGGGGACTAATCGCCTCGGCTTTCAGCCTTCCATGGCGATCAGCGAATGGGGAAACCCTGCGTATCGACACTGGCTGCCTGGTCGGCTTCACCGATGGCGTCGAATACGATATCCGCATGGCGGGAGGACTTAAATCAATGATATTTGGTGGCGAGGGGCTCTTTCTTGCCACCTTGAGCGGGACTGGGAAAGTCTGGATTCAAAGCCTGCCCTTCTCACGTATGGCAGACCGAATTCTGCAGCATGCCCCGCAAGGCGGAGGCAAAGATCGGGGTGAGGATTAAGCTGCCTTCTTCTCCAATTCAAGAAAGGTATAAGCATAGGGATTTTTCTCATCTGCCGGGTGAGACTCCCGACTCACTTCCCACCAGCTATCCCAATCGATCTCAGGAAAACAGGCATCGCCTTCTGCGACCACATCCACCAGCGTCAAATAGAGACGATCGGCTCTCGACAATGTTTCCTTATATATAGCCCCCCCACCGACAATCATGATCTCCGGCACCCTACCTGCGACAGCCAGTGCATCATCTACCGTGTGGACCACAGTGCACGACTCGGCCTGGTAGTTGATATCCCTTGTGATCACAATATGCCTGCGTCCGGGCAAAACCCCCGGTAGAGACTCCCAGGTCTTACGCCCCATAATGATCGGCTTACCCATGGTGATCGCCTTAAAATGACCCAGATCTGCCGGCAGTCGCCAGGGCAACTGGTTTTCCCGGCCGATGATTCCATTCTTCGCCATCGCCACGATGATCGATATCAGCGGTTTCCCATGATCCACTAAACTGCCACCGGCGCCTTAATATGGGGATGTGGATCGTAACCAACCAGCTCGAAATCCTCGAAACGAAATCCAAATATATCCTTCACCGCCGGGTTGATCTGTATAGTCGGCAAGTCACGCAGATCACGATTCAACTGTAATTCCGCCTGATCCATATGATTGCTGTAGAGATGCGCATCGCCGAAGGTATGCACGAATTCACCGGGCTGCAGACCGGTCACCTGTGCCATCATCATGGTCAATAAAGCATAGGAAGCAATATTGAACGGCACGCCAAGAAAGATATCGGCACTCCGCTGATAGAGCTGGCAAGAGAGACGTCCATCTGCCACATAGAACTGAAACAGGCAATGGCAGGGAGGCAAAGCCATGTGCTCGATATCCGCCGGATTCCAGGCCGAGACGATGAGACGACGAGAATCGGGATGGGTACGGATTTGTGTCACCAACTGGCTGATCTGATCGATCTGACCACCATCAGAGGTAGGCCAGGAACGCCACTGATGGCCATAAACCGGCCCCAGATCACCTTTCTCATCCGCCCACTCATCCCAAATACTCACCCCGTTATCTTTCAGATAAGCGATGTTGGTATCGCCTTTGAGAAACCAGAGCAGCTCATAAATGATCGAGCGCAGGTGGAGTTTTTTCGTGGTCAACACGGGAAAACCATCGGCGAGATTGAAACGCATCTGGTAGCCGAAGACACTGCGTGTGCCGGTACCGGTACGATCCTCCTTCACCACACCCTGGTCACGCACATGGCGCAACAGATCTAGATACTGCTTCATGAAGTTGTTTCCAATGGGGCTTTTGAGCGATAGGCCAGAAAAAGCAAAAGTATGCCGAACAATATCATAGGCATGCTCAGAAGTTGCCCCATAGTCACCCAGTCAAAGGCGAGATAGCCGATATGTGCATCCGGCATGCGTACCAGCTCAACCAGAAAACGAAAAACACCGTAACAGAGCAAGAAAAGCCCTGAGACAGCCATACGGGGTGGTCCTTTTGCGGAAAAGAACCACAGGACCAGAAACAGCAGCACTCCTTCCAGTAGAAATTCATAGAGCTGGCTGGGGTGAACCGGCAGAGAATAGACAGCATCCACTGGCATGCCCAGGCGACTACAGAGCATGCCGGCATCTGCACAGGGCACACGCATGCCCCAGGGCAGATTGGTGGGTCCACCCCAGAGTTCCGCATTGATAAAGTTGCCCAAGCGGCCCGTTCCCAGCCCAATCGTCACCAAGGGTGCGATAAAATCGGTTGCATCGAAAAAAGTACGGCCGTGGCGACGGGCAAATAACCACATAGCCAGCAGCACGCCTATCAGCCCCCCATGGAAGGACATGCCCCCTTCCCAAACCCTGAAAAGTGAGAGTGGGTCTGCCAGGAATCCGCTGAATCCATAGAACAACACAGACCCGACACGCCCACCCAGCACCACGCCCAGGGCAATGTAAAACACAATGTCATCAACCTGCTGCGGGGAGCAGAGACAACCCGGTTTTGCTGCCCGCACCCGGCCTAGCCACCAGCCCCCCAGAAATCCGATCAGGTACATCACGCCATACCAGTGGATCTTGAATGGCCCAACCGGCAGCAGCACCGGATCAATGAATTCAGGGTAAGTCATCATGGTCGCGCATGGTATCACAAGGAATAAAGTTCACGAATCTGCCAAATATTCGTAAATTTACAGAATCCCGACGCCTATCTAATGATACCATTCCGTGAAGCAGATCACATTCCTCCCCCATAACGGAATTTATTTCGCAGACGACGTGACGGACTTCTGCAGGGTGTCAAGTTTTTGATCGCAGCGCCGCTATCTCGTACAGACGATGCAGCACACCTTAGCATCCAAACAGGAAGGACTATGAGCTACGTACACGCACAGAAATTTGAAACAGACATACCGCGTAAAATGGATACTTTAGGATCTCGGTTAAGACGTAAAAGGCGAGAGCGCGGCTGGACCCAGGAAGAACTGGCTCTGCGCGCAGGAACAAGCCAAGCCGTGATCCAGAAGATCGAAAACGGTAAGAGCCTGCGACCGAGAAAGATCAATGAGATCGCACAGGTTCTGGATGTTAACCCTGCCTGGCTGATGTTCGGTGAAGAAGCCAGTACAGTTCTTGACGAAGAAGCAGAAGAAGTTGCCAAGGCCTGGCATCGCCTGCCGGAGCCCCTTCGAAGCCGTATCAAACGTAATATCTTCGAGCAGGTCCTGCTGCATTCGAATAAGAAGTAATTTTCTCCGGCGCCGGGATGCCAGTGCGTCATCCCGGCAGCCTGCCTCTCTCTCCAATATCGAATTCTTCCTGATTCACCCCATCAGAAGATATCTTTTTCTCTTTAATCCCAATAGCGGGATGACGGAGACAAAAAACCCGGCGCATCGGCCGGGTCCCTTGTTTATATTTCCAAGATGGTGTCAGAATCTGTAAGAGGCTTCGAATGAGAATACCGGGTAGTATTTATAGTTTTTGATGTCATCTTCGAATCGCTGCTCTTCAAGCGCGATATCGGCAGGATCGACCAGAGAAGCGCCAGCACCAGTAGGTACCAGACTCACGTTGCCCGAACCTTGAAACATGATACCGAGATCCACATTGAATCCCCAGCCTTTACCCGCTGCCAGGGCGTTACCCCAACCGACACCCAAATAGGGGGCGGTAGAGTCGAAATCGAGCTTGGCATCAAGACCTATGCCCTGATAGGTGGTATCACCGATAGTGAGACTGTCTGATGTTGAGGAACCCGTTAGCTCATTACCGTTGCTCATCAAGCCGGCGGTAAAGCGGAAAGCTGATCCAAAGGGGTGCCAGTCGGCAAGCAAAGAAACGGACTGCAACTCCAGATCCAGGTCGTATTGGATATCAGAGATAGTTTCAGTGCGATCGTAATCGAGTTTGTTCAGACCCAGCCGGGCATTAAAGTGCTCAGCCAGACCAAACGTCCCTTCAATGCCGAGTCCCAGACTGCCCAATTTGGCGGTCAGCGCAATATCGGTCGAGCCGGCGTTAGCCGTTGTCAGACCAAAACAGGCCAATCCTAAAAATATCCCGAACCGCTTGTCCATGAAAATGCCTCTCAATTTCCGGATCCATTCTGAACCAGCCTAATATGAGATCTCTGCGGCAGCGTGGGAGGTTTCTTTAGTCATCCGACGAAACGGAGCGCCATTTTTCTTCTGCCTCGTCATCGCTGATGCGGGCATCCACCCAACGCTCACCACCCTCTGTCAGCTCTTTTTTCCAGAATGGGGCCTGCATCTTTAGATAGTCTATAACAAATTCGCAGCCTAGGAAGGCCTCTTTTCGATGACTGCTGGCTACAACCACCACAACGATAGGGTCGGTAGGCCGCATTTCGCCCACCCGGTGCACCACTCGGCACCCCTGCAGGTCCCAGCGGCGTGACGCCTCCTCAACAATTTTGAGTAACGCCTTCTCCGTCATTCCCGGGTAGTGCTCAAGAAAAAGCCGGTCAACCTTGTCCCCCTCGTTCATATCGCGCATCAGTCCGATGAAACTTACCACGGCACCGATCATCGGGTTGTCGGCACGCAGCTGATCGACCTCGCGATGGGGATCTAAGGGTTCACTCTGCACATGGACATAGTTCACTGGATCAACCACCCGTCACCGGCGGAAAGAATGCGACTTCATCCCCATCTTTCAGTGGCGTACTCTGATCAGCCACTTCTTGATTGACCGCCGCCATGACCCGCTGATCCTCAGCAAAGAGCCGCGACCAGGCGCCACCTCTGCCTCGCAGGTCGGTCAACAGATCCTCTACGCAGTTCACGCGATCCGCCTCCAACTGCTCAGTATCTGCACCCAGCTCTTCTCTGAAGCGGGCAAAAAACCTTACCTCAATCATGTCATTAACTCACTGAAAGGGATGAATTCGATGGCGTCACCCTGACTGATGGCAGTCATCGCCGGCAAAACGGCCAAACCATTGGCCCAGGCAACCGAGCTGAGTACACCGGAAGAACGGTTCGCATAGAGTTTCACCACGGCACGTCCCTGCTCGTCCATCTCCATTTTCGCCCGGGCATATTCGCGTCGTTTGTCCGTCCCGGCCTTTTCGAATGCTGCGATCGCCTTGAATGCCATCGGCATATAGCCCTCTTCCACGCCCTGCAGCCGGAGAATGAAAGGTCTGGCGAATATGGTGAAAGTGGTAAACAGAGAGACCGGATTCCCTGGTGCGCCAAAAAATGGCGTGCCATCCACCTGGCCGAAGGCAATCGGTTTGCCGGGACGTATGGCGACTTTCCAGAGATCCAAAGAGCCCAACTGCTCGACCGCCGGTTTGACATGATCCTCCTCACCCACAGAGACACCACCGGATGCCAAAATCAGATCGGCTGACTTCGCTCCACGCTTCAGCGCCTCGCATGTTGCCTCCAGGGTGTCTTCCACCATACCCAGTTGGATCACTTCGCAACCCATCCGTTTCACCAAACCACACAGTGTGAACTGATTGGAGTTATAGATCTGGCCAGGCCCAAGCTCCCCGCCAGGCATCACAAGTTCGTCACCACTGGAGAAAACAGCCACACGCAACGGTCGATAGACCGTCAATGTCGGTACCCCCACAGAGGCCGCCAGCCCAAGATGGTGTGGCGAAAGCCGAGTACCTGCCTTGAGAATCTCCTCATCCTGCAGGATGTCCTCACCCGTCCGACGGATATTGGCACCGGGAACCGGTGGTTGTGTCACAGAAACCTGATCACCCGCAACCGTACATACCTCCTGCATGACGACTGCATCAGCACCAGGCGGTACAGGGGCGCCGGTAAAGATGCGTACGGCAGTGCCTGACTGGAGTTCGCTACCGGCTGCACCGGCAGGGATTCGCTGAGCAACACGAAGACTCTCCATCCTATCCAGATCGAGGGTATTGATGGCATAGCCGTCCATCGCACTGTTATCCCAGGGCGGCACATCCACTTGGCTGTGGACAGGGACAGCCAACACCCGACCCAGTGCCTGTTCCAGCGGCAGGGTTTCAGTATCTGTGATCGGTTTGGCCTGTGCCAGGAGAAAACTCAGCGCCTCATCAAACGGTTTGAGGCTCTGCTGGTGACTATCACACCCACAATCAGCCATATGGCCTCCTATTTCTCGAGCAAGCGTGGAAACATTTGGGCAAAGTTGCAGGGGCGGGTTCGCATATCAAGCTGCGCCTTGAGTATATTGTCCCAACCGGTTCGACAAGCGCCGGTCGACCCCGGCAGGCAGAAAATCAACGTTCCGTTGGCCAGACCGGCAATGGCCCTTGACTGGATGGACGAGGTGCCGATCTCTTCGAGAGAGACGGTCCGGTAGAGTTCACCGAAGCCCTCAATATGTTTATCGAACAGTGGCTGCATTGCCTCTGGGGTACTGTCCCGGCCAGTAATGCCTGTGCCACCAGTGGAGATCACGACATGCACATCACTATCGGCAATCCAGCGGGAGACAACCGCACGCATCTGATAGACATCATCAGGTACGATGGTTTTCTCTACGACTCTGTGACCGGCCTCGGCAGCCCGCTCTTTCAACGTATTACCGGACTTGTCCGTCTCCTCGGTCCGACTATCGGAAACGGTCAGGACCGCCAAATTAAGGGGAATGAAATCGCTCTCTGTAAAGTGTCCGGACATATTTATTTCAGCCAATCAGTGAGGTTAAAAGCGGTAATCAAAGGCCTGTTCAAAACGGTGGGCAAAGGCCTCTTTTGAGACAAAATGGTTCTGCGTTCCAGCCTGCTCGATTTTGATTGCGCCCATCAAGGCCGCAATACGGCCGGTCGTATCCCAATCCATCCCGTTCATCAGACCGAACAGAAGGCCCGCACGGTAGGCATCACCACAACCCGTGGGATCAATCAGTGCCTTGGCCGGCGCCACGGGAATCTCATAACGCTTATCCCGGGTAATGATTTCCGATCCCTCACCACCACGGGTAACAATAACCGCCTCAACTCTTTCCGCCAGCTGCTTGAGACTCAAGCCGGTGCGCTCTGTCATCAACTTTGCTTCATAGTCATTAAAGGCAAGCCAGTTGGCCTGGTCAGCAAACTTCAGCAGACTATCGCCATCAAACATAGGCATGCCTTGACCGGGATCAAAAATGAACGGCACCCCCGATTCGGCAAACTGCGCTGCATGGTCGATCATGCCCTGTCTGCCATCGGGTGAAACCATACCCAGACTGCAATCATCAATCTTTGAGACATCGATGTCGTGAGCCTGGTTCATGGCCCCGGGATGAAAGGCCGTGATCTGGTTATCGTCCTTGTCTGTGGTGATATAGGCCTGTGCCGTATAGCTGCCAGGGACAACACGCAAATGTTCGCGACTCACACCGCACTCATCCATCCACTTCGCATAGGGCGCAAAGTCCTCACCGATGGTACCCGCAGGCTTGCCCTTTCCACCCAGCATATTGAGATTGTATGCAATATTCCCGGCGCAACCGCCGAACTCACGACGCATATCAGGCACCAGAAATGAGACATTCAGGATATGTACCTGCTCAGGAAGAATATGGTTCTTGAAGTGGTCATGAAAGACCATGATGGTATCGAAGGCGAAGGATCCGCATATCAGAGCCGACATATAAAAACCTCTTTGTCGTTGCTTCTATTCAGTTCAGAAATAGTCTGCCATTCAATACGAACGACATTTGAGAGTGGAGATGGGAACCTACCCATCTCTATTTTGGTAGGGCGTTAGCTGTCGCCCTTCCAGGCCAAATCAAGCTCACGGGCGGCACGCACATCATCCAGACGCCGTACGGGCATGGTATGTGGCGCCTGTTTGACCAGGTCAGGCTGGGTCTCAGCCTCCTGCTTGATGGTCCGCATGATCTCGACAAAACTGTCGAGATCCTCTTTGGCTTCAGTCTCAGTGGGTTCCACCAGCAGGCACTCCGGCACCAGCAAAGGAAAGTAGGTAGTCGGTGCATGTACCCCGTAGTCCAGCATCCGCTTGGCAAAGTCCATGGTATTGACACCGAGTTCCTTGGCCTGTTTTTTCAGTGTCAGAATGAACTCATGACTGGCACGCCGCTCAGGATAGGCGGCATCGAAACCAACTTCCATCAGACGTTTCAGCAGGTAGTTGGCATTCAGCGAGGAGAACTCCGCGACACGACGCATGCCTTCTCGACCCAGCAGTCTGGCATAGACATAGGCCCGTAGCAGGACGCCGGCATTACCGGCGAAAGCCGACAAACGACCGATGCTCTCCGGTCGCTCTTTCTCAGTCAGCCAAACATAATCAGTACCATCATAATCGACCATCGGCACCGGTAGATAGGGTGCCAGTCGCTGGCTCACACCTACAGGTCCCGCACCTGGTCCACCACCACCATGGGGGGTGGAGAAGGTCTTGTGTAAATTCATATGAATGACATCGAAGCCCATGTCGCCGGGTCTTACCTTTCCAAGGATGGCATTCAGATTAGCCCCGTCATAGTAGAGTAAGCCGCCGGCTTCGTGGACAAGACCAGCGATCTCTTTGATGCGTCGCTCGAACACCCCAACAGTAGAAGGATTCGTCAACATGATGCCGGCAGTTTGTGGTCCCAGTGCCTGCTTCAGTGCATCCAGGTCGATATCTCCATCTCGACCAGTGGGAATCTCACGAGCCTTGTAACCACACATGACTGCAGAGGCCGGGTTGGTACCATGTGCCGCATCGGGCACCAGGATCTCACTCCGTGCGGTATCGCCTCTCGCCTCGTGATAGGCGCGGATCATTGCTACGCCGGCAAACTCACCCTGGGCACCGGCGGCAGGCGAGAGAGAAACATCGTGCATACCGGTGACATGCTTGAGGGTCTCCTGCAGATCATACATGCAGGCCATGAACCCTTGGCTGTGTGTGTCAGGCGCCAGCGGATGGCGGGAGAGAAAACCAGGCAGGCTCGCCAGTGAATTGCAGGCCCGCGGATTGTACTTCATGGTGCAGGAGCCCAACGGGTAAAAGTGGGTGTCGATGGAGAAATTCTTCTGCGACAGGCGAGTATAGTGGCGCACAGCCTGCATCTCAGAAACCTCAGGTAATCCTGCTGGACGCTTTCTTAACAGTGCATCGGGAATATCCGACAACTCCGCCATCTCAGGATTTGTCTGGGCTGTGGCCCGACGGCCAGTTCGTGAATGCTCGTAAATCATCTCAATCCCATGTCGACCGCTGAAGTCCCGGTCTTGTGTGTCAGTTCGTTATGGCGATTGGCGGATAACATCCGCTTCACCAATCCGGTTTAAGCTGGCAGGGTGTCTGTACCTGTGCCGCAATAACCCGCTCAAGCTTGCTACGGTATTGCTCGATATCCTCTTCACCACGCAGTTCGGTGGCACACACCAGAATGGCACTGTCCAGTTCCGGGTAGTCATCGCTCAGATCGAACCCACCCAGTACATTGTGCGCAGCCAAGGCTTTTAGCGCGTCTTTCGCAGACAGCGGCAACTTTAATACCCGCTCGTGAAATACGGGTCCCTCGAAGACAGATTCGACCTGGGGAAGGCTGCAGAGCGCCTGCGACAGTTTTTCGGTATTCCCGTGACAGGCCGCTGCCATGTGTTGTAACCCTTCGCCACCCATGATCGCCATGTGGATAGTCGCTGCGGTCACCATCAAACCTTGGTTGGTGCAGATATTCGAGGTCGCCTTGGAGCGCCGGATATGCTGTTCACGTGCCTGTAGGGTCAGGGCATAGCCGGGCTTGCCGTCCAGGTCCACCGTCTTACCAATGATGCGGCCAGGCATCTGGCGCACCAGCTTTTCCCGACAGCAGAGAAAGCCGAAATAGGGCCCACCGGAAGCCAATGGAGCACCCATCGGCTGACCTTCGCCACAGCAGATATCGGCGCCATCCTCTCCCCATTCGCCCGCTGGCTTAAGGATGGACATGGCAAGTGGATTCACGATTGCAATCGCCAGCATGCCGTTTGCATGTGCCCACTCGGTCAGCTCATCCACATTCTCCAGCACCCCGAAGAAGTTGGGTTGAGGAATTACCAACGCAGCAAAATCCTCACCGGCGTATTGTTCAAGCGCTGACGTATCTATTTTACCTGTCTTGCCGTCATAGCCGACCTCGACCAGCTCAATCCCCTGATTGCGTACAATGCTGTGTGCCACTCTGCGATAGAGTGGATGCAATGTGCGTGGCATCAAAATACGACCAGACTTCGACTTGCGATTGGCGCGTACTGCCATCAGCACGGCTTCCGCCAGTGCCGAGGCGCCGTCATAGAGCGAGGCGTTCGAGACATCCATACCGGTCAAGGCCGTCATCATCGACTGGTACTCATAGAGCAGCTGCAAAGTACCCTGGCTTGCCTCGGCCTGATACGGGGTATAGGCCGTATAAAACTCACCACGGGTCGTCAGCTGCCAAACGGCGGCCGGGATGTGATGATCGTATGCACCGGCACCCAGAAAACAGAGAGGCTGCCCATCTTCTCGGGCGCGCGCCTGCATTAACCGGGAGACTTCCATCTCAGGCATTCCTGCCGGAATGGCCTTTAACTCGTCACAACGTAGTTCATCAGGAATCTCGTCGAACAGTGTATCGATGCTATCGACACCGATGACTGCGAGCATCTCCTGAATATCATCTTCAGTATGGGGAATGAATGGCATGACCGTCTCTTTGTTTAGTAGCCTTCCTCGGCAACCAGCGCATCGTAAGCGTCAGCATCCAGCAGGCTGTCTAGTTCACCAGCATCATCGAGTTTGACTTTGAACATCCAGCCGTTGCCGAATGCATTTTCATTGATCGTCTCGGGGGCATCATCAAGTGACTCATTGACTTCGATGACTTCACCAGTGACCGGACTGTAGACGTCAGAGGCAGCTTTCACCGACTCGACCACGGCACAATCACTACCAGCCTCAACCTTTGCGCCAACTTCCGGCAGGTCAACAAAGACCAGGTCGCCAAGCAACTCTTGGGCATGTTCAGAAATACCGATGGTAGCGGTACCATCGCCTTCATCTCTGAGCCATTCGTGGGACTTGGCATAACGGAGTTCCTTAGGTGTGTCACTCATGATCTTGATCCTGTCTGTCAATAGGTTGGTTGATGGACGTCGAATTCTGGCCCGTCATTATATCTCTTCACGATGGCAATAAATGCTAACCCAGCTGAGACTCACCATGGCGCACGAAAGGCGGTTTTACTACCTGGGCAGAGACCCGCTTGCCACGAATCTCGACCTCACATGTCTCACCGATTCCGGATTTGACCCGCGCGAAGGCGATGGAGCGTTCCAGCGTCGGTGCAAAACCACCTGAGGTAATCTCACCGATCGGCTCATCGCCGTCAAATAATTTCAAATGGTTACGCAGCACCCCTCGGCCGGTCAAGACCAGACCGATGAATCGTTGCTTTTCCGGGTCTGAACGCTGAGCCTGCAACACGCTTCGCCCGATAAAGTCTCTATCTTCCGGCTCCCAGGAGACGGCCCACCCAAGACCGGACTCCAGTGGCGAGGTCTCCTCATCCATGTCGACGCCATAGAGATTCATGCCTGCCTCTAAACGCAGGGTATCCCGTGCACCAAGACCGCAGGGGGCAACACCCGCATCAGTCAGGCTTTTCCAAAACGACTCAGCCTGATCCCCCGGCAGCATGATCTCAAAACCATCCTCCCCGGTGTAGCCGGTTCGGGCAAGAAACCAGTCGCCATCCATTATCGCATTGAAAGGTTTGAGTTCTGCACCCGCTTTCTGCAACGTCTCAGACATCCGGGACAAGGCCTTGGTTCTTGCATTTGGCCCCTGTACAGCGATCATCGCCAGGTCACGTCGCGGCGTTATGGTCAGGTCATAACCTGTTGTCTGTTTCTCCAGCCAGGCCAGGTCTTTCTCGGTGGTGCCCGCATTGACCACCATACGAAACCAGTCATCGCTTAAATAGTAAACGATTAGATCATCCACCACGCCCCCCTGCTCGTTGAGCATGCAGGAGTAGAGCGCCTTGCCCGTGGTCTTCAACTTGTCCACATCATTGGCGAGTAGATAGCGCAGATAGGGCTTCGCCTGAGGCCCTTTGAGATCCACAACCGTCATATGAGAGACATCGAACATACCGGCATCCCGGCGGACCTGGTGATGTTCCTCCAGTTGGGAACCGTAATGAAGCGGCATATCCCAACCACCAAAGGGTACCATCTTGCCCCCCATGGCCTTGTGGGTCTCGTATAGAACGGTCTGTTTTTCCATCGCTTGCTCCCAGCTCATAACGCAAAAAGGCGGCACAAGGGGAATCCCCCTGCGCCGCCCCTCTGTCCAAAACCTGAGAGTTTGGCACTGTTACAGAGTGCCTGCCCCGTCGGTGGGTGTGGTTACACCGCTCTCCAGAGTCGACCTAAGTCCATAAGCATGAACTTACCCCCACGGTCCTTTTGCCTGAGCGATTCCGGGCGGAATTGCGCCTTCGGCGTCGGTGCTGAACCGATCTCTCCCACGAGGGCTGGGTCGAGCCGAGACTATACCCTGCCCTCCCAGGATTGCCAATGCAGAAAAACCTTACTTTCTCTGATTATCTCTGGTCATCGACAACCACGACCGCATCTGCGGTTAGGCTGTCCGTCCCACACTGCCCGCTGACACCGATCTCCTGTCCCGCCTCCAGGACACCGCCGGGCGAAACATCGACCGTCGTGTTGGTGATCGTAACAGTGGTGACTGTTGCATCCGGACTCAGTAGCACAGTTAGATCACCTGTAACACCACAGGGTGTGGTACCCGCCTCAGGTATCAACGTAAAGCCACCCGTGACCAAACCACCAATCGTTCCTGCAGCGGCTACCCGGCCATCCATGTCAGTATCGACGATGACAACCGCAGCCTTGAAAGGATCTAACGGAGTTATCTGCACACCATCCACTTTTAGCATTCGAGGTACGAGAATGGCTGTATAGTCGAGTATCTCCCCACCCTTGGAAAGAATACGCGTACCGTTGAAGCCAGCGGGATCCTGCAGACCCACAGTGACAACATCCGGAGTGTGCATGGTAAAGCCGTTTATGTCAGCATCGGTGGCAGTAGTACTATAGGCTTGGCTGAACACACCCATCTCAACAGCCAACCCATCCAGTGCAAGTCGCGGACGGTGATCGGTAACCACCCCACCTTGGTCGTCAATCAGAATGGTTCCATCAGGCAACACCAAGGTGGCATCAAGACAGTCCACATCATCCGGATACGGTTGGGAGGCCGCATCAAAAGCCGTATCCCATATTCGACAGAGATCGCTACCAGGCAGTGATGATGCCGGGATGTCCGGTATCTCATCATTAATCACCAGGGTTCGCACCAACCCAACCACCGCTGCCGACTGACTCAGGTTGCCTTCCACTAACAGGTCGGCCAACGGGGCCGCATCACCACCGAGTGTTACGTTGTCAAAGAAGGCAGAATCCGTCCCCAAACTGACCGTCACACAATCCCGGCCGTTCACTTGATGCGTTGGAAGCGCACCACACAACAACAGGCTTTGATCCGTGGCGTTGATGTCTTCAATCACACCTTCCACCCGTACCAACTTACCGCTGAAACTTTGATTGATCACATCAACAAAGACCACCGGACGAAAGCTATACGTGGTCTTACTACCCGTCTGTACGATATGGATAGAGTTACCGGCATCCATGTCGAGTTGAAGCGTAACGGATGCGCCCGGCGACACCATGAAGCAGTTCCTCGCCAACAGATCGAGCTTTCCATTACCGGGTAATTTGGGGAAATAGCTGGAACCATCTGCCGCCAGCACCAGTTCCAGACCATCAGGATCGGTCAGCGTGAGTCTGACCTTGCAATAAGTACCAACCGGCACATCATCACGGAAAGTGAAGGGCACAGACTCATTTCGCAGTCGCAGTAAATCCACCGTCTCTGCAGGCCCATCAAACAAGGCCGTTTTACCACCATCACCGCCAATCAACTCCACGCGTTCGATGGTTGCATTGATCGCAGAGAAAAGAGCGGGATCGGCCGGTGCATCGGTCAACATGATGCCCACAGAACCCGTCTTGCCTGAGGTAGCCGTTGAAGAGGAAGAACCACCACCACCGCAGGCGGTCAACATGGCAAGGAGAAACAGCGTCAAAGGCAACACAATCCAAGTCAGGGGGCGCCTAAACATGATGAACTCTCCTCAGGGTATCTTTTTCTGTATATCACCCCAATATATGCCACGCCAGGCAGCCTGATAAATGCCATATCTGCAAAAGATTGCAATACGCATCACGAAAGGATTAAAAAAATCACTGACCAGTTAACTGGTAACCAGGCTAACCGCAGGTTCAACGTGAAGTTTTTTAGACGGGACACCTAAGGAAGCTCTGAACGAATCGTTTGTCAGCGAACGTTTCCTCTCGCTTGCTTCAAAAC
>JAHXHT010000033.1 GCA_025656435.1 Candidatus Thiodiazotropha sp. (ex Gloverina cf. vestifex)
GGAGTCATGATGTAGTAGTGCACAAGCAGCTCTGCTGCAATGTGCAATACGGAATCGTGGCGGACGCAGGACGGTCGGGGCATAACGGCTATCGCGTTGGCGAGTCGATTTTGGGGACTCGGATGTCCCAAAATCTTTCACGAGGTAGCGACACGCTTGTGTATTTGATTATTAGGGAAAAGCCAAATACCAGAAATTTTAACAATGGATGATTTTTTGGTCGCTAAAGGCCTGTTTTCACAGAGTGTTAGCTATCTCTCCGGTTACCCTCTACACAGTCTTTTTTTGTGACATGAAAAAGTGTTGCACGATATGCGCCCTGTCAGTTTTTATTAGGTATAATGGTTGTAACTTGTTGTTATAAATACAAAAAATTAAATCGTTTGGTTTTTTTACAATTTAATGAAAATGTAAGAAACATGCGGCTTGAGAGGCCATTCTGTGGTCTTGTCAACAGAGTTATCCACAGCATCTGTGAGTAAGCGATAATTTTTTATTATGAAAAGGAGTTGTCGATTACTTGTATTAATGATTCTTTGAGTCCGTACTAACATGTTGTAATTTAAATATATTTAAAAATAAGACGGACAAGCGCCATTTAATAGGTATAATCCGCCCTCTTTTTTCCCGCAGGACATCTCCGTGATCCAGTCTCTCAGAAATATCGCTATCATCGCCCACGTTGACCATGGCAAGACAACCCTTGTGGATGAGTTGCTGAAACAGTCCGGTACGCTGGGAGAGCGCTTCGGTATTGTGGAACGGGTCATGGATTCCAATGACCAGGAGAAGGAGCGGGGTATCACTATCCTGTCGAAGAATACGGCGATTCGCTGGAATGATTTCCGTATCAATGTGGTCGACACTCCTGGCCACGCGGATTTCGGTGGTGAGGTGGAGCGGGTGCTCTCGATGGTCGATTCCGTTCTGCTGCTGGTGGATGCGCAGGAAGGCCCCATGCCGCAGACGCGTTTTGTGACTCAGAAGGCCTTCAAACATGGGCTGCGCCCGATTGTGGTCGTCAATAAGATCGACAAACCGGGTGCACGACCGGACTGGGTCATTGATCAGGTTTTCGAACTTTTCGATCAACTGGGCGCCACGGACGAACAGCTCGATTTTCCTATCGTCTATGCCTCGGCGATAAAAGGCTTCGCAGGGCTGGAGAGTGGTATCAGTGAAGGTGATATGACACCCCTGTTCGAAACCATCGTCGAACATTGTCCGGTACCTGATGTGGATCTGGACGGTCCGTTTCAGATGCAGGTCTCGAATCTGGATTACAACAGTTATGTGGGCGCCATTGCGGTCGGCCGCGTGACTCGGGGTAAGGTGCGGCCAAACCAGCAGATCACCGTGGTCAAGTACGACGGTGAAGAACAGCGGGCAAAGGTCGGCCTGGTCTATGGCTATCTGGGTTTGGATCGTTTCGAAGTGGAGGAAGCCGCAGCGGGGGATATCATTGCAGTGACCGGTCTGGAGGCGCCCAATGTCTCGGATACTTTCTGCCATCCTGAGCATGTGGAGGCGATGCCCCATCTCAGTGTGGATGAACCGACCGTCTCCATGACCTTCCAGGTCAACACCTCCCCGTTTGCCGGACGTGAGGGAAAATACCTCACCTCTCGTCAGCTGAAGGAGCGTCTTGAGCGCGAACTGATCCACAATGTGGCGTTGCGGGTGGAAGAGGGTACCGACCCGGAGAAGTTCAAGGTCTCAGGACGCGGTGAGCTGCATCTCTCCGTACTCATTGAGTCGATGCGCCGGGAGGGCTTCGAGCTGGCGGTCTCCCGTCCAGAGGTTATTTTTCGAGAGATCGAAGGTGAGGTCTGCGAACCCTATGAACAAGTCACTGTGGATGTGGAAGAGAATCACCAGGGCACCATTATGGAGGCCTTGGGTGAACGTAAGGGAGATCTGAAGGACATGGTGCCTGATGGGAAGGGGCGTGTGAGGTTGGATTACATCATTCCTTCACGTGGTCTGATCGGTTTTCAGACCGAGTTCATGACCAGCACCTCGGGTACGGGGCTGATCTACCACGTTTTCGATCATTACGGACCGGCCTCCCATGGAGGTATAGCACCGCGAAAAAATGGTGTGCTGATCTCCAACGGCCAGGGAAAGGTGCTTGGCTTTGCTCTGTTCAATCTACAGGAGCGGGGCAGACTCTTCGCCAAGCCGAGTGATGAGGTCTATGAAGGCCAGATCGTCGGTATCCATTCGCGTGAGAACGATCTGGTGGTCAATCCGCTGAAAGGCAAGCAACTCACCAATGTCCGGGCATCAGGCAAGGACGACGCCATTATGCTGACGCCACCTCTGCGCTATAGTCTGGAGCAGGCGCTGGAGTTCGTAGAAGATGATGAGTTGGTCGAGGTGACACCAAGTGCAATCCGTATCCGCAAAAAATATTTGAAGGAGCACGAGCGCAAACGCGCCGCCCGGGATTGAACTCACCACAAATCGACCGGACAAGAAAAAGCCCGACAGCATTCCATGCAGTCGGACTTATAGTCGTCGGCTTGGTTGGCAAAGCTTATCTTCCCTGACGCCCTCCTGTGCTTAAGTGATCCTGGGGGTACGTCCTTGATGACGACAACTCAATAATTACACAAAATTTAACAGTCCGAGTGTGAGAATTTTCAACTATCTCTGTAGGCATATTCCTACACGGAAAATTTTGTTTATAAAATGAAAGACTTATACCCTCAGATTGAGGCCTTTACCTCTAACAAATTCAGCGTAGGAGGTGGGCATCAGCTCTATATCGAGCAGGTAGGCAACCCTAAAGGCATTCCCATCCTCTTTCTGCACGGTGGACCGGGGGCTGGATGCGAGCCCTATCATCGCCGATTTTTCGATCCGGCTGCCTATCACGTGGTGCTCTTCGATCAACGTGGGTGCGGTCGCTCTACGCCCCATGCAACGTTAGAGAACAACTCCACCTGGGATCTGGTTGACGATATTGAGGCGATTCGTCAATCGCTCGGTATTGAGCGTTGGCTATTGTTCGGCGGGTCATGGGGCTCAACGCTGGCGCTAGCCTATGCCCAATCTCATCCGGATCGTGTGCTCGGTATGGTGCTGCGTGGGATCTTTCTCTGTCGAGATGAGGAGATTGCCTGGTTTTACCAGGCCGGCGCCAGCAAGGTCTTTCCCGATTACTGGGAGGATTTCGTCGCGCCGATTCCAGATGTTGAGCGGGACAATATGCTTGAGGCCTATCATCGCAGGCTGACAGGCGATAACGAATTGCTTCGGATGGCGGCCGCGAAAGCTTGGTCTATCTGGGAGGGCCGAACCGCCAGCCTTCGTCCCAACGCGTCGGTGGTCGACTTTTTTTCTCAGCCCCATACCGCCCTGAGTCTGGCATGCATAGAGAGCCACTACTTCGTCAATCAGGCCTTTCTGCGTCCCAATCAACTGCTGGAGGATGCCTCAAAGCTTGCGGGTATCCCCGGGGTTATCGTGCAGGGGCGTTACGATCTTATCTGCCCCATGGATTCTGCATGGCAATTACATCAGGCCTGGGCAGGCAGTGAGCTGATGGTGATACCCGATGCGGGGCACTCCGCGACAGAGCCTGGTATTCGACAAGCCCTGATTGAGGTCACGGACAGATTTGCCCGAGAGTTAAAATGATCGGCCTGCTGCAACGGGTGACTGAAGGAAGGGTAGTGGTTGACGGTCATTGCATGGGAGAGATTGCGCAGGGGTTAGTCGTATTAATCGGGGTGCAGAAAACTGACGATGAAACCAGCACTGAACGGCTGCTGGAGCGTCTGCTGGGCTATCGTGTCTTTCCCGATGAGACGGGACGCATGAATCTTAGCTTACGGGATATCGACGGCGGTCTCCTCTTGGTCCCCCAATTCACCCTTGCAGCTAATACACAGAAGGGGACGCGGGCCGGTTTCTCAAGTGCGGCAGATCCGGTGCTGGGAGCCAGGCTGTTTGAACACCTGATGCGTCGAGCCAAGCAAAACCACCAAACTGTTGCCAGCGGCGAATTCGGTGCAGACATGCAGGTCAGTCTGATCAACGATGGGCCTGTAACCTTCTGGCTTGAGAGCTGAATTCCTCTCCCAGCGCTATAAGGATTAATTGCGCGGAATATGCACGTAAAACGTTTCTCTCAACAGATTTAAAGACAGAATTGCCACTATTTTTTCTTGAATATAGTTGCGCATACAATTACTGTCAGCTACTATCTCTGTATGTTCGAAGAATGTCTGTATTTCAATAGCAACGCCTTGGCGCGTACGGTAAGTCGTATCTGGACCGAGGCATATAGGCCTTTTGACTTATCACCGCCACACGCATTTTTGTTACGGGTTGTTCTGAATAAACCGGGCTTGATGCCACGTGAATTAGCTGAAGCGCTTAGCCTGTCCCGCTCTACAGTCACTCGTTTTTTAGACAGCTTAGAAAAACGAGATTTGCTCGTACGAAAGGCGACAACTCAAGATGGGAGAGAGGTGCAGGTTTACCCGAAGAAAAATGCAAAACTGATGCATAAAAAGCTGGATCAAACTGGGGCGGCGCTGTCCAGGCTGATGAACGAAATGATTGGTCAGGATGATGTCTCTCAAACAGTTAATAAATTGCGGGAATTTCATAATCTTTTAGAAACAAGATAATTTTTTCGCCTAAATGGTTGTATATGCAATTAATGGTAAATATGTTTAACCATGAGAATATGAGAACAAGAATGCCATACATAAACATTCGGTTAGGTACTACCTTAAACGAAGCAAAGAGAGATCAACTCTATGAAAAAACAACCATGCTAATGAGTGACATAATGCGCAAGCGACGAGAAGTCACTGTGGTGCATATCCAGGAGTCGGACCCACAGACATGGGCTACAAATGCAGTTGCATTAACAACCGAAGACCCAGTTAGTGCCTATGTGGACATTAAGGTTACACAGGGTACCAATACACCGGAGGAAAAAGCAGAGATGCTTTCTCATACGAAAAAAATGCTACATGATGTGGTGGGTGCAGTTCAGGAAGCTTGCTACGTCGTGATTGATGATGTGCCAGCAAACTCATGGGGGTACAATGGAATAACCCAGGCTGCCCGCGCAGCCTCGAAAGCATAATCCTGACGACATCTTTTTTTTCTGCACGGAAACGGTTATTCAGTGCTGTCTGTTAATGGCCTGTCTATTACTTGGTTTTAATCAGTTATATAAAAACAGAGCGAGTCAACAATGATGCGTAACCTACCAAACTACCCGATCCTGGGCCTGTTACTACTAGCGATGCTGACGCCAGCGATGGCGGAACGGGGTCCGGCTATACCGGACTACCCCACTAAACAGGTGGCTGAAGGTGTCTATGTGATTCATGGGCCTTTGGGTGTTCCTTCTGTTGAGAACCAGGGGTTTATCAACAACCCGGCATTCGTCATTGGTGACAGCGGAATCATACTGATTGATCCAGGCTCCAGTGTTCAGGTTGGTGAAATGGTGCTTCGTCAGGTACGCAGTATCAGCAATCTGCCCGTGGTGGCGGTATTCAATACCCATATTCATGGCGACCACTGGTTTGCCAATCAGGCCGTTCGCGAGGCCTATCCCGACACACCGATCTTCGGTCATGAAGAGATGCGGAAAATGGTCGAAAAGGGCGAAGGCCAGGCCTTCCTGGCTACCCTGATGCGTATGACCGAGGGTGCCGTCAAAGGTACGATTGAGGTGCCGCCGGGAAATATGGCTGCCCATGGCGATGAGCTGAGCCTGGCGGGTATTGTCATTCGTATCCTCTATGAGCCCAAGGCCCACAGCCATAGCGACATCATGATCGAACTGCCGGAGCGCAGGGTCGTATTCCTCGGTGACAATGTCATGAACAACCGTTTTGGGCAAATGGATAGCAGTACTTTCGGTGGCAATATCGCAGCCATCGATATGGCCCTGACCACCCAGGCTGAGATCTTTGTGCCAGGACATGGCGATACGGGTGGCCGTGAAGTGCCTCAGATATACCGCAAATACCTGTCGACAATGAAGTCGGAGGTCGCTAAGTATTTCGATGAAGGGCTCAGTGATTTCGAGATGAAGCCGAAGATTATCGAGACACTCGGACCTTTTCACGATTGGGTCGATTTTGAACGCAATATCGGCCGGCATATCAATCTGGCCTACCTCGAGGTCGAATCGGAGCTTTTCTGAACGACTTGCCGAGCTGAAGATATGCTGTAGAGAGTCAGGCTGTCCGCTGTCAGTGGCCCACAATCTGAGTCGTCCGAACGGGCCTAGAAACAAAGCGTTAACCAAATATATAAGTGACCGGGTGAAATATCCGGGCTAGAATACACTCCTTTGGGCATAGCCCGCTTGAATGACTCAGATCGGAGCCACCACCATGCAGCGTACCGCGGAGGTTGAGCGCAACACCCTGGAGACCCGGATACAGGTTCGTTTGAATCTGGACGGCACTGGTGAGACCGCTTTCAAGACAGGGGTACCATTCCTCGATCACATGATGGATCAGATCGCCCGCCACGGGCTGATCGATCTTGCTGTCACCGCTGAGGGAGACCTGCACATCGATGCTCACCACACGGTGGAGGATATCGGTATCACTCTGGGTCAGGCCTTGGCAAAGGCGGTCGGGGATAAAAAAGGCATTCGTCGTTATGGCCACGCCCATGTCCCGCTGGATGAGGCTTTGTCGCGGGTAGTGGTCGATTTTTCCGGCCGTCCCGGCCTGGTTTACGAGGTAGACTTCACCCGGGCCCGTATCGGGGATTTTGACGTGGACCTGTTCCAGGAGTTCTTTCAGGGCTTGGTCAATCACGCCGGTATCACCCTGCACATCGATAACCTGCGTGGCATCAACGCCCACCATCAGGCGGAAACGGTATTCAAGGCCCTGGGTCGCGCTCTGCGTATGGCGCTGGAGCCGGATCCCCGCATGTCTGACCAGGTACCCTCCACCAAGGGCAGCCTCTAACTGCATTCACGGGTAGTAAACCGATGACACAACGTATCACCGTGATCGATTACGGGATGGGCAACCTGCGTTCCGTTGCAAAGGCAGTGGAACATGTGGCAGGCGAGGGAGATGAGGTGCTGGTCACTGACGATCCTGCACTGATTCTTTCATCCGACCGGGTCGTATTTCCCGGCCAGGGCGCTGCGAGGGATTGCATGGCTGCCATTTCCGATCACCATCTCAACAAGGCGATTCTGCAAGCGGCGCATAGCAAGCCCTTCCTCGGTATCTGTATGGGGCAGCAGGTATTGCTCGACTTCAGTGAAGAGAACGGTGGTACGCAACTACTGGGTCTCTATAAAGGCCGTGTGCATCACTTCCCAGGCGGCATTGCCCCGGACGGAGAGGCGATGAAGATACCGCATATGGGCTGGAATCGGGTGCATCAGTTATCTGACCATCCCCTTTGGTACCAGATTTCCCAGGATAGCCGTTTCTATTTCGTACACAGTTACTATGTAGATCCGGAGAGGGAAGATCTGGCGGCTGCGACCACCGACTACGGCGTCAGCTTCGCCAGTGCCATTGCCGAGAACAATCTCTTCGCCGTGCAGTTCCACCCGGAGAAGAGTGCCGATGCAGGGTTGCAGTTGTTAAAAAATTTCGTGAACTGGAAGGTATAAATCACCGTGCTTTTAATACCCGCGATCGATCTCAAAGATGGCCAGTGTGTGCGTTTGCGCCAGGGTCGCATGGAAGACGACACCGTCTTCTCCAATAATCCCGTCGATATGGCGGCTCGCTGGGTCGAGGCCGGTGGGCGTCGTCTGCATCTGGTGGATCTCAACGGCGCCTTTGCCGGCGAACCGGTCAATGGCGAGGTGATTCATGCAATCGCCAGCGCCTACCCGGCGGTGCCGATCCAGGTGGGAGGCGGCATCCGCGATGAAGCCACCATCGAGGCCTATCTGAAAGCGGGTGTCAGCTATTGCATTATCGGTACCCAGGCCGTGAAGGAGCCAGATTTTGTTGCCCGTGCCTGCCAGGCGTTTCCCGGCCATGTGATTGTCGGGCTGGATGCCAAAGACGGCATGGTAGCGATCAACGGATGGGCTGAGGTGACCGATCAGGAGGTCACAGAGCTGGCTAAACAGTTCGAGGACGACGGGGTTTCCGCCATCGTTTACACCGACATCGGTCGGGACGGCATGCTCAGTGGCCCCAACGTGGAAGCCACAGCAGCGCTGGCCAATGTGATCTCCATACCGGTTATCGCTTCCGGTGGCATCACCGATATCGGGGATATCGAGGCCCTCTGCCGGGCTGACACCCGGAATATCACAGGTGCAATCACTGGCCGTGCCATCTACGAGGGCACCTTGGATCTCGCCTCAGGTCAAAAATTAGCAGATGAACTGACAGGAAGCTGAACACATGCTCGCCAAACGAATCATCCCCTGCCTCGATGTTGATGCCGGCCGTGTGGTCAAAGGTGTCAAGTTCGTCGATATCCGTGATGCGGGTGATCCGGTGGAGGTGGCGCGACGCTATAACGAGGAGGGGGCCGACGAGATTACCTTTCTCGATATTACCGCCAGCTCAGATGATCGCGAGACCATTGTTCATGTGGTCGAGCAGGTGGCCAGCGAGATTTTTATTCCGCTGACGGTGGGTGGTGGAATCCGCAAGGCAGACGATATTCGCCGTATGCTCAATGCCGGTGCCGACAAGGTAGCGATCAACACCGCAGCGGTCTTCAACCCGGAGTTTGTTAAAGAAGCCACCGAGCGTTTCGGCTCCCAGTGCATTGTGGTGGCCATCGATGCCAAGCAGGTTAGCGCTGAGGGAGAGCCTATGAAGTGGGAGATCTTTACCCATGGCGGACGCAAACCCACGGGGTTGGATGCCATTGAGTGGGCGAAGCGAATGAGTGACTATGGCGCCGGAGAGATTCTGCTTACCAGCATGGATCGGGATGGTACCAAGATTGGCTTTGACAACAAGCTGACACGCGCCATCGTCGAAGCGGTGCCGATTCCGGTGATTGCCTCCGGCGGTGTCGGAAATCTTGATCATCTGGTAGATGGTGTAAAAATGGGTGGCGCCGACGCAGTGTTGGCCGCCAGCATTTTCCACTTTGCTGAATACTCTATTGGTGGGGCAAAGCAATTCATGCAGGGGCAGGGTGTCGAGGTGCGTCTGTGAGCTGGCTTGACAGCATTAAGTGGGACGAACAGGGCCTGGTGCCCGCAATCGCTCAGGAATCGGGTAGTGGCAAGATCCTCATGATGGCCTGGATGAACAGCGAGGCACTTCAGCTGACGTCACAGAGTGGTCATGCCGTATATTGGTCCCGCTCAAGGAATAAACTCTGGCACAAGGGCGAAGAGTCCGGCCATCAGCAGGTGGTGCATGCTATTCGCCTCGATTGCGATGGGGATGTGGTGCTGCTGGAAGTGGAACAGAAGGGTGGCATAGCCTGTCATACCGGGCGACACAACTGTTTCTATCGGGAGTTACAGGGTGATGAATGGGTAGAAGTTCTGCCGGTGCTGAAAAATCCCGATGAGATTTACAACAAATAGGGGTTGTTTATAACGCAAAGAACGTCATGATAACTCAGTACGACGCTCCTCGATTTATTCAGAGACCGTCATTCCTGTGTGGGTGGAATCCAGAGGTTCGTGAGAAGTCTCTATGGACCCCAGGTTGTAGGGGGTAGAGAATTCTTTTTTCAACTCTGCGTCCTTGGCGCTTCTTTGCGCCCTTTGCGTTATATAGCGTTATGAACAACCCCAAGCAAATTTAACGGTCTAAGGATTCAATATGAGTGATGTCCTGCTACAACTGGCGCAAGTGCTGGAAGAACGCAAACAAGCAGAGCCCGACAGCTCCTATGTGGCCAAGCTTTACGCCAAGGGACTCGATGCCATTCTCAAGAAGATCGGCGAGGAGGCCACCGAGACTGTGATGGCGGCGAAGGATGGAGCCGCAGACAAGATTGTTTACGAGACGGCGGATCTCTGGTTTCACACCATGGTTCTGCTTGCCCATCAGGGCTTGGGACCGGCGGATGTACTCCAGGAGTTGCAGCGGCGTTTCGGGCTTTCCGGCCTGGAGGAGAAGACACAACGCAGCCAGCCGACCGATTGAGCAGCAGGCTGAACTTACGGTCAGGCCTCAACTGGGTTATCATCCCCCCGACTACGCCATCGATAAGTGTGGCTTAATGCCCTGATACGACAGGGTTGAACATTATTCAAACGATAAACCGGCCAGCCGGCCGGAGAGTGGAGAAGATTATGGGTTTTGGCGGAATCAGTATCTGGCAGTTATTGATCGTTTTGGCCATCGTGTTGCTGTTGTTCGGCACCAAACGGTTGAAAAACATCGGTTCCGATCTGGGTGGCGCCCTCAAAGGCTTCAAAGGCGCCATGAAAGATGGCGAGAAGGCCGAAGACAAGGAGGCGCAGGATCAGATTGAAAAGTCCGAGTCCGGCACCGTGGTGGATGGTGAGGTGACCTCCAAAGAGAAGGACAAGAGCTGATAGGGTCTGCAACCATCACCTTCGTGCCGAGAGCGCCATATGTTTGATATCGGTTTCTGGGAGCTGGGTATCATCGCCTTGGTGGCGTTGGTCGTGATTGGTCCCGAGCGGCTACCCAAGGTGGCAAGAACCGCGGGGCTCTGGCTTGGCCGGGGGCGCCGTTTTGTTGCCAGCGTCAAGGCTGATATTGATAAGGAGATCAAGGCTGAGGAACTCAAGGAGATTCTCGACAAGCAGGTCAAGCAGGCCAATCCGGTACACGAGATACTTGAAGAGACCCAGCAGGATCTGAATCAGATTAAACAAGATGCGGAACAGCATGTGCAGGCGGGTAAAGACGCGCTCGACAGCCAAGATACCGCAGAGAATAAACAGTCATAACCGGTAGCCTTATTGACCGATGTCGGCTAACCCCTCTACAGAAACCCCAAGCCAGGAACAACCACTGGTCGCACATCTGATCGAGCTGCGTGATCGTGTGCTACGCATGGTGCTGGTGGTGCTGGCAATCTTTCTGGTGTTGTTTCCCTTCGCCAACGATCTCTACACGGCGATTGCCGGACCTATGCGTGATGCGCTGCCGGTCGGCAGTACCATGATTTCCACCAAGCCCATCGACCCGTTCCTGATCCCGTTCAAGCTGAGCCTGCAGCTGGCGATCTTCATCTCGGTGCCGGTCATTCTCTACCAGTTCTGGGCCTTTGTGGCGCCCGGACTCTATAAGCATGAGAAGCGGCTGGTGATACCCCTGCTGGTCTCCAGCACACTGCTTTTCTATCTGGGCATGGCCTTTGCCTATTTTGCGGTTTTTCCCTTGGTCTTCACCTTCCTCGCCAGCACGGCGCCTGAGGGTGTCGAGGTCGCTACCGATATGGGCAGCTATCTCGATTTTGTGATGACCCTGTTTTTTGCCTTCGGTGTGGCATTCGAGGTGCCGATCGCCACAATTATTCTGGTTTGGATGGGCATCACCACACCGGAAAAGCTGCGCCATAAGCGACCCTACGTGATTGTCGGCGCCTTTGTGGTAGGCATGTTTCTTACGCCGCCTGATATCATTTCTCAGACCTTGCTGGCTCTGCCTATGTGGGTGCTGTTCGAACTGGGTATCATCTTTTCCAAGAGCTTTGTCAGAAAGCAGGAGGATGATCAGGAAACAGCGTCTGAATCTCCTGGTACTCCGGCGACAGCTGCTGCAACAGACGCGAGCACCCATGAAGACTTGGGTGAGATGATTGGTAGCGACATTGACCCGGCCAGTGACTATACGGGTCCCGATCGTTTCGTACCGCTCACTGAAGAGGAAATGGAAGAGGAGCTGGATGCTATCGAGGCTGAGGATGACGATGAGGAGTTCTCGGAATCAGAGTCCGAAGTCGATGCTGTTCAAGCCAAACTCGAAGCGATTCAGACCCTGCGCAAGGCAGGGGATGTGAGTGAGGCGAGGGATCTTCTCTACGAAATCCTTGAGGAGGGAGACGAAGATCAGCGCAGGGTGGCGCGAAACATCCTTAACCAGCTCGATTCAGATGCGTAGAAGGTCAACAGCCCGCATTAACCAGACCATCAGCGATAACGCAATCGGGTGCCGTGGACCAGTGAGAGTTTAATTTCTTCCGCCGACAGCGTCGCTGGAAAATAGGTGCCGGATATCTTAGCGCTGTTGATGCTGGCGCCTTCCAGGTTGGTATGGGTCAGATCGATCCCTCGCAGGTCTGCATGGCGTAGATACGCATTGGCCAGATCCAAGTCTCTGCCATTCAGCCCTCTAAGATCCGCACCCCTGAGATCGGCGCCGCGTAGATCGAAAGATTCTCCTTCTTCTCTACGGCGGTTGAACTCTTCTGCATGTCCCTCTTTGAGCAGTAGATACATCGGGTTTTTTTTAACTTCTGGGTTAAGCATTGTATTTTGTTCCGAATAAGGAAGGTTGATTCCATCTCCTGAATAGAAGAATAGCCAAATCCGAGGCGCTTGCTTTCAATGCTAAAGGTTAGTACTACCTATTATTGAATTTATTTGTCCGTAGGTTGGGCCTCCTGCGTCGGCCCAACCTACGAGTTGATCCTTAAGCAGACTTATCTGCCGTTGAATTTATTGGTAAACGCATCTAGCATCGAAAATACCAATAATATAGGAAGCCTCTATGGCCAGCACACCGCAGATCCATTACAAACAGAACCGGCTCAAACAACTGCGCGCCTTTTGCCACGCAGCTCAGACCGGCTCGATCAGCGAAGCTGCTGAACGTCTTTATCTGAGTCAACCGACGGTCTCCCTGCAGATCCAGGCGCTCGAGCGGGAGCTGGAAACGGTATTGTTCGAGCGGCGTGGACCCAAAATCAAACTCACACCTGAAGGGGCGACGCTCTATAAGCTCTCCCAGCCTCTGGTGGAGGGCATGGACAAGCTGCAAGAAACCTTTGCCGCCACCTGTGGCAAGCTGGAGAGCGGTGAGCTGAATATCGCTGCCGGTGAGTCAACACTGCTCTATATCTTGCCGGAACCGATTCGCATCTTTGCCGAGCGGTATCCCGGCATTAGGGTCAAACTCCACAACGTGACGGGTCGTGACGGCATGGCCATGCTGAGAGCGGATGAGACCGATCTTGCAGTCGGCTCGATGCTGGATATCCCCGACGATGTCACATACAAGCCAGTGGTCAATTATGCACCCGTACTGATCACACCAATGAATCACCCACTATCGAAGAAAGATGGTATCCGTCTGCATGACATCAGTCCCTATGGATTGATTCTGCCCCCGCACCATCTGAGCACCTGGCGCATGGTCGATCTGGTCTTCAAGCAACACAATGCCAGTTATAACGTCACGCTGGAGGCTGGTGGCTGGGAGGTGATTAAGAAGTATGTGGAGATCGGCTTGGGGATCTCCATTGTCACGGATGTCTGTCTCACCGGTGAGGAGGAGGTGGAGACCATTCCGCTGGGCGAATATTTTCCTGAACGAAGTTACGGTATCGTGCAACGTCGTGGTAAATTTTTGTCGCCACAGGCGAAACGCTTTTTGCAGGTCATGCATGAGGTCTTCAACTGAGGACCCTAACCAACCAGCCTGTCCACTTCCCCTTAGTACACTAAACTCCCACTATAAGTGCTGGCGCAAGGATGCGCGGGTATGACTGACGGCTATTTTATCCAATACAATCTGGAGACCTGTCGTGACGACCGATCAACCTCCGGCCCCGGTAAGGGCCTGGTATCGAAGAAAAAAACCTGGGTTATCAGTACGGGACTTCTCATACTCTCTCTACTAATCCTGATCTCGCTACCGTTTGGCATCAGCTTTGGTTTAGCGGATTTCCTCAAACAGCATGGCGCACGCCAGGTTCGCATAGAGAATATCGATTTCAACCCATTCACAGGACGGCTGCTGTTTCAGAATGTCCGTGCACAGGTGGATGAAGCCCAGGACCTGCGACTTGACAGGCTTGAATTGGAAATGGGTTGGCGTGACCTTTTCTCTAAGGAAGCTCTGAACGAATCGTTTGTCAGCGAACGTTTCCTCTCGCTTGCTTCAAAACTGCCATGAGCGAAGAAAAACAGTGCATTT
>JAHXHT010000034.1 GCA_025656435.1 Candidatus Thiodiazotropha sp. (ex Gloverina cf. vestifex)
ACGGTCGGGGCATAACGGCTGTCGCGTTGGCGAGTCGATTTTGGGGACTCGGATGTCCCAAAATCTTTCACGAGGTAGCGACACGCTTGTTGTTAGGTTGGCCAGTAGCAACTCTATGGAGTAAACAATGGCGGATAATCGAAAATATTTCACATTGACTAATGACGAAACGGGCGTTTCTATCAAGTTGCCTGTCAGGGAGTCCGTGCAGGGACCGCCTGCTATCGACGTTTCGTCACTATACTCCGAGGCTGGAGTTTTCACCTACGATCCAGGTTTCATGTCGACGGCCAGTTGCCAGAGCAAGATCACCTTCATTCAAGGTGAGGTCGGGGTTCTGGAATACCGGGGTTATCCCATTGAGCAGTTGGCCAAGAGTGGCGACTTCATCGAAACGGCCTATTTGCTATTGAATAATGAGCTTCCGACGCAGACAGAGTTGACGGATTTCAGCCAGCTCATCAGTCGCCATACCATGCTGAATGAGACCCTGAAACATTTTTTTGACGGCTTCCATTACGATGCTCACCCGATGGCCATTATGGTGGGTGTGGTTGGGTCTTTATCGGCGTTTTATCATGATTCACTGGATATCAACGACCCGGCTCAGCGCCAGGTGGCTGCTCACCGCCTGATTGCCAAGATGCCGACCATTGCTGCGGCAAGTTATAAGCACAGCGTCGGCGAAGCGATCATGTGTCCCCGCAATGATCTCTCTTATTGTGCCAATCTGCTGCACATGATGTACGCCAATCCGTGTGAGGATTATGAGGTGGATCCGGTGGCCGAGAAGGCGCTCAACCTGCTCTTTATTCTGCACGCTGATCATGAGCAGAATGCCAGTACTTCCACAGTAAGACTGGCCGGCAGTTCACTGGCTAACCCTTTTGCCTGTATTGCTGCTGGCATCGCCTCGCTCTGGGGGCCGGCACATGGGGGTGCCAGCGAGGCGGTTTTGGACATGCTCAGTGAGATCGGCGACGTTTCTCAAATCGACAAATATATTGCCAAAGCGAAGGATAAGGATGACAGCTTTCGTTTAATGGGCTTTGGGCATCGAGTCTATAAAAAGTACGACCCCCGTGCCGGCATCATTCGAGAGGTCTGCCACGAGGTTTTGGAGAAGCTGGTTGATACAAACAATCCAATGTTTGAGTTGGCGCAGCGTCTGGAAGAGATCGCACTCAATGATGAGTATTTTATTGAGCGTAAGCTCTATCCCAATGTCGACTTCTATTCCGGCATTATCTATCGGGCACTTGGCATCCCAAATAATATGTTCACGGTAATGTTTTCTATCGCCCGTACGGTGGGTTGGGTGGCCCACTGGTTGGAGATGATGGACGATCCGCGTCAGAAGATAGGGCGGCCACGACAGATATACAAGGGCCATCCGCGTCGTGAGTACATCCCGAAGGAAAAGCGCTGAGTCAAAGTATGTGGCTTGCCGCTAGCGGCTAACTTTCGCCGCGATGTATCGGGTGTTTATCATGAGGGACACAGGGCGACCAGGGTCTGGAGTTGTTTGAGATTTGCGCCCTGGATGGGCTGATTGTCGAGTGGGTCGAGTGGTCGGTTATGTGACAACTTTGCCGGCAGCACAAGTAACTCGAATGAGACACCGTCTGCGCTAAAGTTAAATGCGGGTGTTTCTTGTCGTCGACCATTGGGAAAAGTCAGTGTTCGCTGGCCTTCTTGCCAGGGTATATGCAGATCGCTGAGGGTAAAGAGTACGTCCTCAGGCGTATCTGCAAAGAGATGTAGTTTAATTTGGCTGTTACTGTCTGCAGTGCCCTGATAAACAGAGCCCGCAAGAATAGGGTTAAACCGGTCCAGGGCCTGCATTGCCTGTAAGGCATTCTGGCGCAGCTGTTGTAAGGCTTGCTGTTGTTCGTCACCCCTCAGCAGTCTTTGTTGTTCTCGAAGCGCCTCTTCGACCTCTTCGCGTGTAGGCATCTGCTGGCGCCTGGAAACGCCCAGTTTATTGGCTGCTTTCTGGCATGCATAGGCGAGATCATCCGACTGGTATTCAGTCATGAGTCGGGCGGCTTCATAGGCGATCCGCCTTTGCAGTTCGCGTTTATTATTTGGCATGGTAGCGACAGTCAGAAGGGATCCTCAGCTGGGGCGACAGTATTCCCACTGGCGACACTGCCACCTTGAGATGATGTCCTGGCGTCATGTGGCGTTGGTGCATTTTTCGCCTCGAAGACTTCGAAGATTGCGTTGCTGCTGCCTGTGCCTACCGGTTCTCCACTATCCACATCGATTCGCATGGTGACCATACCTGGGGGCAGTTCGGGTACTTTTTCTTCGATACCGTTGAGTGCGAACTGCATAAAGTCAATCCATGCCGGTAGTGCGGCTCTTCCTCCGACCTCTCCGCGGCCAAGCGGTTCCACGTTATCGAAGCCAAGCCAGGCAATGGCGACCATGTGGTGGTTGAAGCCGTTGAACCAGGCGTCTCGTTGGTCATTGGTTGTACCGGTTTTGCCGGCGATATCTTTTCGTTCAAGCGCCCGCGCCTTGCGGGCAGTACCATGCTGAATGACATCACGCAGCATGGAGTGCATCAGATAGTGATTTTGTTCTGAGATGGCGCGTTTCGCACATTGGGGGGGGGGGGCTTCTGTGGCTTCGGACGGTTCGGGAGTGTTGGTAGACTCCGTTTTGCCTGCAGATTTAGTATCTGATGTCTGTTTCTGATCGAGGGAAGCTGCTTCCAGCATATCATCGTCACAGACCTGAACCGGGTTGGCCTGGTAGAGTGCCTCTCCCTTGTTGTCGCGTATAGAATCGATAATGTAGGGCGGTACGTAGTAGCCTCCATTGGCCAGCACAGTAAATCCGGTGCCCATTTGTAGCGGGGAAACGGCGCCACTGCCGAGCGCTAGAGAGAGATCCCGTGGAAGCTCGCGGGTATCGAAACCAAAACGGCTTGCGTATTGGATGGTGAATCCAATGCCAATCTTGCGCAGTAACCGGATTGAAACCAGATTCCGGGAATGTGTCAGCGCGTAGCGTAAGCGCGTAGGGCCAAAAAATTTCCCGCTGTAGTTTTCCGGGCGCCAGACTGCCTCCATGGTGTCATCCTGAAACACGACCGGTGCGTCGTTAAAGATGGAAGCAGGTGTAAAGCCAGATTCCAGGGCTGCTGAGTAGACAAAAGGTTTAAAGCCCGAGCCTGGCTGACGTTTGGCCTGGATGACGCGGTTGAATTTGCTCTGATAAAAATCGTAGCCACCGACCAGCGACTTGATTGCGCCGTTGTCGGGTGCAATGGCGACCAAGGCGCCAGCCACTTCAGGGATTTGTGCAAGTCGCCAGTAGGGGTCGCCTTCGCTCGGTATTTCCTTGAAGAGATAGATCATGTCACCAGGCGAGACGACCTCCTCCGCTAGCTTTGGCGGGGCCTCTTTGACCTCATGATTGACGAAGTTACTGGCCCATTCAAGGGCGTTCCAGGCCAGCGTGAGTGGTTCTCCTTGATCTGTGGTGACTTGAATGCTTTGTGCGTCGACTGTGGTGACAACGGCTTTTAGAAGGTCGGCGCCATCGGGCTGCTGGCTGAGAAATTCGATGAGTGTTTCTTCGCTGGTGTCTTTGGTGATCCTCATGTGGGCTGTCGCACCTTTATACCCATGTCGCTTATCGTAGGCCTGCATGGCTGATCGCAGTGCCTGATTGGCAGCTGTCTGTAGATGGCTTTCGATGGTTGTGGTAATGGTATAACCCTTGGTGTATGCGTCGAGTCCAAAGCGATTGACCGCTTCGGTACGGGCCATTTCCGCAACATAGGGTGCTTCTATTTCACTGGGTGCTCTGTGCAGCTTGGCAGAGATGCCGGTACTTTTTGCTGATTCGTACTCGGCTTGACTGATTTGCTCAAGATCAATCATGCGTCCCAAAACATAGTTTCTGCGTACCAGTGCCTTAGCGGGATTTGTCACCGGATTGTGACTTGATGGGGCTTTTGGCAACCCGGCGATCATTGCGATCTCGGAAAGCTCAAGTTTATCCACCGGTCGGCCGTAATAGACTAAGGCAGCGGCACCCACGCCATAAGCGCGGTGGCCAAGATAGATCTTGTTGAGATAGAGTTCGAGGATCTCTTGTTTTGTGAGCATCCTTTCTATTTTTAAGGCAAGGAGTATCTCATTGAGCTTGCGAGTGTAGGTTTTTTTGCTGCTGAGGAAAAAGTTTCTTGCCACCTGCATGGTGATGGTGCTTCCGCCCTGTCTTCTCTCTCCAGTGAGCAGGAGTTGGATCGCGGCGCGGACCAGCCCTTGGTAGTCGACACCCGGGTGCTCGAAGAAGCGATCATCCTCGGCGGCGAGAAAGGCCAGGATCATCTGCTGGGGAATCTCGTCGTATCGAAGTGGCTCACGACGTTTTTCGCCGAATTCGGCAATCAGCAGGTGATCGCTGCTATAGATACGCAGGGGAACCTGGAGCTGCACATCCTTGAGTGTTTCGATGGATGGCAGTTTGGGTTCGAGATAAAGGTAAAGACCATATAGACCGCCGGCACCGATGATTGAGGTGCCGAATAGGAATAAAACGAGGTACTTTAAGAGTCTGTAGAACGACTTCATGCGCTGGTTCACAGAATTGAGTGGGCCTAAGAGGCCAGAATGGTCCGTGTGAAAAAGGGATAGTTTAGCAAATAACTTGAGCGCTTTTTTGACTTAATCGCCAAAAAATTGCTTCACAAAAAAATCATTTGCTGCTATATAGTTACTTACTCAAGTTAAAGAGATTCCTCGCCAAGTTCTGCGGCATTAAGGATTGTTTAGGTAAAAAACCGCATGTCACTGTTCGGAAGAAAGAATCCGCCTCTTTTAGGCATAGATATCAGCTCAACGACTGTTAAGCTGCTTGAATTGTCCAAAAGCGCCGGCCGCAATGGGGCGATGTATAGGGTTGAGGCTTACGGGGTTGAACCCCTGCCAGCCAATGCCGTGGTGGAAAAAAACATCGCAGAAGTAGGCGCAGTCGGAGAGGCCATCCGCGCCGCAATCAGACGCTCGAGCTCCCGTGCCAAGCACGCGGCGGTGGCGGTTTCTGGTTCAGCGGTCATCACCAAGGTCATCTCAATGCCGGCCGCGCTGTCCGACCAGGAGTTGGAAAGCCAGATTCAGCTGGAGGCGGATCAATATATTCCCTATCCGCTGGAAGAGGTGAATCTCGACTTCGAGGTGGTCGGTCCATCTGAGAAAAATCCCGATTTGGTGGATGTCCTGCTGGCGGCATCACGCAGTGAGAATGTTGATGATCGCGTGGCGGCACTGGAAATGGCCGGGCTGACAGCAAATATTGTGGACGTGGAAGCTTATGCCATGGAGAACGCCTGTTCTCAGTTGATGGATCAACTGCCCGAGCACGGCGAGGATCAGACCATCGCCATCACAGATATCGGGGCAACAACCACGACCCTGAATGTGCTGCACAACAATAAGATCATCTATACTAGAGAGCAGAATTTTGGTGGGCGTCAGCTGACGGAAGAGATCCAGCGGCGTTATGGACTGTCATTGGAAGAGGCTGGCATGGCCAAGCGACAAGGTGGTTTGCCAGACAACTATGTCCCTGAGGTGCTCGATCCTTTCAAGGAGGCCATGGCTCAGCAGGTTAGTAGGTCATTGCAATTTTTCTTTTCCTCCAGCGCTTACAACAGTGTTGATCATATTATTCTGGCCGGTGGCAGCTCTTCCATTGTCGGCATCGACGATTTGATTGAAGAAAAACTGGGTACGCCAGCATCGGTAGCCAATCCGTTTGCCAATATGTCGGTCTCATCCAAGGTGAAGCATCAGGCGCTTAGTGCTGACGCTCCGGCCTTGATGATTGCATGTGGCTTGGCCTTGAGGAGTTTTGACTGATGGCAAGGATTAATCTACTCCCTTGGCGCGAAGCGGAACGAAAAAAGCGTCAACAAGAGTTTGGCTTCATGGTGCTGGCCGGCATTGCCCTCACAGGGTTGGCAGTCTTTGGCATTCATATGATGTTTGAGAGTCAAATCACTGCACAGAACCAGCGTAACGGTTTTTTAGAGAAAGAGATCTCCAGGGTTGAGAGCCAGATCCGGGAGATAGAGGAGTTAGACAAAACCAAACAAAATCTGCTGGCCAGAATGAATGTTATTCAGGAACTGCAAAGCAGTCGGCCACAGATCGTCCACCTGTTTGATGAGATCGTAACGGCACTACCTGATGGGGTTTACCTAAATGTGGTAAGCCAGGATGGTGGTAAGGTCGCCTTTGAGGGGCGGGCGCAGTCGAATGCCCGTGTGTCATCTATGATGCGTAACATCGACGACTCAGAGTGGATCGGCAACCCACAGTTGGATTTTGTCGAAAGTAAAGAAAAGACCGGCACGGGATACAGTCACTTTAAACTCACGGCAAGCCAGACTACGCAGGCTGGGGAGGAGAAAAAGTGAATCTACAGGATCTCAACGAACTCGATTTAAGTAACATCGGCATATGGCCGATGCCGGTCAAAATTGTGCTGGTATTGATTGCTTGTGTAATGGTTGCGGTTGCTGGCTACTATCTCGACACTGAAAGTCAGCTCAAGCGTCTGGAAACTGTTGAAAAGAAGGAGATGACGCTACGCAAGGATTTCGAATTGAAGCAGGCAAAGGCCGCTAATCTAAATGCGTACCGTAAGCAACTGGAAGAAATGAAGCAGTCTTTCGGGACTATGTTAAGGCAGCTGCCTAACAAAACCGAGGTAGCAGAACTGCTCGTGGATGTCTCGCAAACCGGTTTGGCATCCGGTCTGGAATTTGAGCTCTTTAAGCCCCAGGCCGAAGTACCCAGGGAGTTCTATGCCGAGCTCCCGATTCAACTCAAGGTAACGGGCGAGTACCATGAATTTGGTAATTTTATCAGTGGGTTAGCCGCCTTGCCGCGTATCGTCACCATTCACGATGTAAAAATAACTGAGCAGGGTAAAAAGGGGGCCAAGGCTGATAAGTCAGGCCTGATGTTAGAGGCGACAGCAAAAACCTATCGCTACCTGGATGAAGAGGAGTCGCAATGATCGGTCATTCAGTCAGAACAGTCGGTTCAGCCTTGATGTTGTCGTTCTTGTTAAGTACTTTGACTGGTTGTGCCAATCCGGATCTTGATGGGTTGCGGCAGTTTGTCAACGAAAAAAAGGCACTGCCACCGGGGCGTATCGAGCCACTGCCGGAAATCAAGCAAGTAACAACCTTTTTGTATGAGCCACAGGGGCGACGGAGTCCCTTTGCGCCCACGGGAGAAGAGCGGTCAGACGAAGCGAGATTGGTAGAGAATGGCATATCGCCAGATTTTAATCGTCGGCGGGAAGGGCTTGAAGGATTTACACTGGATGCCATCCGGATGGTTGGAATCCTGGAGCAATCAGGTATCACCTGGGGTCTGGTTAAAACCAAGGAAGGCACCATCCATCGGGTCAAGACGGGTAATTACATGGGGCAGAACCACGGTCGGATTATTCAGATTACAGAAGATAAGATTGAATTGACCGAGATCGTGCAGGATGGCGCAGGTGGTTACAGTGAGCGTCAGGCTTCGCTAGCATTGGCGGAATAGTCAAGGGGAATTCGAGATGAGAGGTTTGCCAATGGCACTCAGACAGTTTTGGAATAGATCATCAAGTGAGTCGAATCGCTTTCGGGCAATTCATACGTTTGCCCTTATGATGGTGCTCTGCACGTTTCCTTTTGTTGCAATAGGAGGGAATGCACTTAAATCAGTCGATTTTTCGGCGTTGCCAGGAGAGCGGGTCCAGCTGACTTTAGGGTTGAGCGGGACGGCCAGTGAGCCTGTTGGTTTTACCACCGATAATCCAGCTCGTATCTCCCTCGATTTTGTGGGTGTAAACAGCGAGCTTGGGTACAAGACTAAGCTTATCGGCGTTGGTCCGGTGCATAGTGTGACGGCACTTGAAGCGGGTAACCGCACTCGACTGGTGATCAACCTAACTCATTCACTTGGTTACAAGACCGAGCTGCAGGGTAATAATGTCATAGTGACTTTGGATGTCAGTGGTAAAGCTAAGCAGAAGCCTCCGGCAAAAAGCACATCCTCAGTTGCATCGATGGCGCCAGCTAACACACAAGCACCTTCTATGATGTCAGGCTCTGACATTAAGAATATTGATTTTCGTCGGGGAGAGGCTGGTGAGGGGCGTGTACTGGTGACGCTTGCAGACCCGTCGACTCCTGTTGATGTGAGAGAAGAGGCTGGCCAGATCATTCTTGAGTTTTTCGATGCCTCAGTTGACGTTTCTCTACTGCAGTCTTTGGATGTCATGGACTTTGCGGCCCCTGTCACCAAGGTTGAGACAAGAAAAGTTGGTAGTAGTGTGGTTATCGAAGTTTCTCCTGTTGGTGAGTTTGATTATCTGGCCTACCAGGCAAATGAGACGTTTGCCGTCGAAGTGCGCTCTCTAACAAAGGATGAAAAAGAGGCCTTACAGAAAGAGCGCACGATCTTTACAGGTGAAAGATTATCACTTAATTTCCAGGATATTGAAGTCCGGTCTGTCTTGCAGTTGCTAGCTGATTTCACCGAATTGAATCTGGTAACCAGCGATACAGTGGATGGCAGAATTACACTGCGATTGAAAAATGTGCCTTGGGACCAGGCGCTCGATATTATCCTCAAATCCAAAGGGTTGTCGAAACGGCAAATCGATAATGTCATCATGGTTGCACCGACTGAGGAGATCGCAGCCAGAGAACAGTTGGAGTTGGAATCGCAGCAGAAAATAGAAGAGCTCGCGCCTCTAAGATCAGATTTTGTTCAGGTCAATTATGCAAAAGCTGAAGAGTTGGCATTATTGCTGAAATCAGAGGAAAACCGCCTCATGTCTGAAAGAGGCAATGTAACGGTTGATGCAAGGACGAATACGCTACTCATCCAGGATACGGCTAGCAAGCTGGCAGACATACGTCGACTCCTGCTTAAGCTTGATGTGTCTGTCAGGCAGGTCCTGATCGAGTCTCGTATAGTGGTTGCAAACAACGACTTTGCAAAAGACCTAGGAGTGAGGTTCGGTGCGAATTTTGATGGTTCTTTCGATGATAATTTCACCCTGACGGCAGGTGCCCTTCCCGGCCATACTGGGGGAACTTTTGGTATTGCTCCTGGTATCGAAAATCCAGAGGGCTCAACCAATGAATCCCTTATGGTGAACCTCCCCGTGGGAGCGCCATCTGGCGGCGTGAATTTCCTGGTCGGTAAAGTGGGGTCCTACCTTCTACAGCTGGAGCTGACGGCTATGCAGACAGAAGGCCGCGGAGAAGTTATTTCGAGTCCGAGAGTGATTACTTCCGATCAGAATCAAGCTACCATCAAGCAGGGTGTTGAAATACCCTACCAAGAAGCAAGTTCTAGTGGCGCCACTACGGTAAGTTTTAAAGAAGCGGTATTGAAACTTGATGTGACTCCACAGATCACGCCTGACGACAGAGTGAGAATGGACCTTGTCATCAATAAGGATAGTCCGGATTTTTCACGCTCTGTACTTGGCGTACCCCCTCTTGATACGCGTAAGATCGAGACGACAGTGCTTGTCGACGATGGAGAAACCGTGGTGCTGGGTGGCGTCTTTGAGCGCACCAAAACCAAAGATACGGAAAAAATACCGTTCTTTGGCGATATTCCTTATGCAGGCGTACTTTTTCGGAGAAATGAGGTCCGAGATCAGAACAGCGAGCTATTGATCTTCGTTACTCCGAAAATCCTTAAAGAGACCCTTCGCGTGAGGTAAGACATCAAGAACAGGCTGAAAGGGCGTGCTTCATAGCACGCCCTTTTTGTTTGTGGTAGAGAAAAATCAGATACTATTTAATATAAAGAGGAACATCGCAGACTCGAACACCGTATGCGATTTACATCAATCGATAGATTCTAAGCTGAAGATGCAGATAAAAAACCTATTCCTGATCGGCCCTATGGGGGCGGGTAAAACGACAGTCGGTCGGCAACTGTCCGATTTATTGCGACTGGAGTTTGTTGATTCTGATCATGAGATTCAGCGTAGGACCGGTGTTGATATTCCGACAATTTTCGAGTTTGAGGGAGAAGAGGGTTTTAGGGGGCGTGAGCAGAATGTGATTGATGAGCTGACACTAAGAGATGGCGTAATAGTTGCCACCGGTGGTGGGGCCGTATTGAGTGAAGTGAATCGACAGCATCTCTCTTCCCGTGGATTTGTGATCTATTTACACTGTACGCCTGAACAGCAGTATGAGCGCACTTATAGGGATCGAAACCGTCCACTGCTGCAAACAGACGATCCGCTGGATAAACTGCGTACCTTGATGGAGTTGCGAGAACCTCTCTATCGGCAGATTGCGGATTTGGTGATAGTGACGGAGGGCCGCAATACACAGTCGGTCGTGCGTGAAATCGTAAAAAAAATTGAGTCATCAGACTAATAAGGGTAATTTGGCGGATCTATTCGTGAGCATGATAAAGCAGAAACTGACTGTAGATTTGGGTGAGCGCAGCTATCCAATTTATATCGGGGAAGATGTATATGCAGACGCCGAATACTACAGGCGTCATGTGCCGGGTAGTCAGGTGATGGTGGTTACCAATGAGACGGTTGCCCCCCTGTATCTTGAAAAAACATTAGAAGCGCTGGGTGATTCTGAAGTCGCGACAGTTATACTGCCAGATGGTGAGATTTACAAGACACTGGATGTACTGAATACCGTATTCACGGCGCTCCTGGAAAATCGTTTTACCAGAAAATGCACCCTTGTGGCATTGGGCGGTGGTGTTATAGGTGATATGACTGGCTTTGCAGCGGCCTGCTATCAGCGCGGCGTCTCTTTCATTCAGGTGCCCACAACATTGTTGTCTCAGGTTGATTCCTCGGTCGGAGGTAAAACCGGTGTGAATCATGCGCTCGGAAAGAATATGATTGGTGCTTTTCACCAACCGCTGGCTGTATTGGCAGATACTTCAACCCTTAATACACTGGACGACCGCCAGCTTGCAGCAGGCTTGGCTGAGGTGATTAAGTACGGGTTGATTGCTGATGCAGATTTTTTTGTTTGGCTTGAGCAGGAAATGGATGGTCTGCTATCTCGTCACCAGGTGAAGTTGGCTACTGCCATTGAGCGCTCCTGTCGATGTAAGGCAGCTGTGGTTGCTGCAGATGAAAAGGAGGCCGGTCAGCGGGCGTTGCTTAATTTAGGCCACACATTCGGCCATGCTATTGAAACTGGCATGGGTTATGGAGAATGGCTACATGGAGAGGCCGTGGCAGCGGGGATGTGTATGGCAGCGGATCTTTCCTGTAGGTTGGGCTGGTTGTCGGAGCAAGAGTTGGAGCGGACAAAAGTGTTGATTGCCCGGGCGGGGCTGCCGACCGACCCGCCGGCGCAGATGTCTAAAGAGAAGTTTATTTCACTCATGTCCGTGGATAAGAAGGTCTTGGATGGGAAGCTACGGCTGGTACTTATGGATGCCATTGGTACAGCATTGGTGACAGATGAATTCGACATGAAGAAATTAAGTGAAACGCTTTCTGAATATGGTCGTTAAATAATTATAGAGTGAGAAAACACCTTGGCTGAGACAGAAGAGTTCTTCTCCACACCAGAGGCTGTTGCACGGCTTGACCTGATACGGCACTTGATCGAAAACAGTGAGCTCGTACCCCTTGTCAGAGGGCCGTCAGGTAGTGGTAAGACGCTGCTGGCATCGCGGTTACAATCGCTGGCGCCAGAGAATTGGGTAGTTTGTCATTTCTCAGCAGACGCCATGATGCAACCAGAGCGGTTATTGGCTCATATTGCCCGTTGCAGTGGTCTACCCGATGCCCAGGGGGACAATCTTGCCCGATTAAATGAGCGCTTTGAGCTGCTTAGAAAGCATGGCAGCGTGCCAGTTCTACTGGTTGATGACGCACAATCCCTACCTCCCACCAGCTTGATTACACTTTTGCGGCTTTATGAGCGCCAAATAGACGGTGCGCCATTGGTCAGTCTGGTGCTATTTGCCAATGAAGAAATCGATAAGTTGTTATCCACGCCTCAACTTCAGATCATGTCACCTCAGGCCGTACAGGTGATCGATCTGCCTCTTCTCACAAGAGAGGAGGCGGATGCCTTTATGAATTACCTGTTTAATAGTGAAGATCTTGACAAGAGGTACTTACTCGATGAGTCCAAATTAACACGACTCTATCGTGAAACTGGAGGGGTTCCCGGGCTATTGGCATCGGCCATACTCAATGCGGTTGGTGGTGAGGGAGAGTCAGCTGCAGTCTCATTTTGGGAGGAGAAAAGACCGCTGATCTACCGCGTAATTCCGGTGGTAATCATTGCGCTCGTGTTATTGGTGTTTCAGGGCCCGATCAATCGGATGTTTGAGTCTGACGAGAGCGTTGCAGAGGGTGAAGCACCGCGGGTTATCGATATTAAGATTCCCGAACCGGTTGAGAAAAGGGTCGAAAAGGAGTTAGACAAGGGTGAGCTGGTCCTACCGTCTGCATCCATCACGCAAAGTGATACCAGCGAATCGCTGTCCCAGATGTCACCGCAAAGTCCATCGCATCAAGACACCAAGCCAATCGAAGACGAAGCTGTGGCGGCAAAAAAGCCAATTCATGATCCGGTTGATGTAGATTCACCTCTCGAGCCTGTACCAAGGAAAGTCCCCGAGGAGAAAGTTTTGCTCGGAAGTGCCGAGCAAATTGATGCGGGTGATGCGGTCAAAGAGGCTGTCGACGAGCGAGTTTCACAATTAACCGTGGCAGCAGGGAAGATGGAGGCGGACCCGGGGCCGGGGCCTGCTCAAGATAGTGTTGAAGTTGAGATCGATCAGCCGCCACCAGTGGCAACGAGTTCAGAGCGCTTGTCTGAGACAGCTTTATCAGCAGCGACGCCGAATCAAATAGAGGGACTAACCGAAGCTTCCGCATTGAGGGGGAAAGAGTGGACGCTCTCCCAGCCCGACGGAAATTATACAGTGCAACTCCTTGCTGCGGGAAATATCGATTCAATTCAAAGGTTTATTGATCAACATGGGCTGTCAGGAGAAGCATTTACTATCCAAACCCAGCGTAAAGGTAAGCCGTGGTACCCCCTGCTATGGGGGACCTTCCCGGACAGGGCCTCCGCGCTTGATGGGATCAAGCGGCTTCCGCCTGCCGTCCAAACAGGTGGCGCCTGGGCGAGGTCTTTCGCCTCGTTGCGGGAATAAAACCCCTATTTCAAATACACTAGGGGCTTGCCCAGGTGGTGTGATTTGGGGTAGTTTTCCTGGATATTGTTATCGAACTGTCAGGGAAATCCCCGGTGTACTGGTCTAGGATGAAATTCTCAAGTACCCTACGATGTTCTGCGTCTCTTAAAGATGTATGCGGGCGGCTGAATCGTCGCCGATAACTCCTTCTTCAGCGAATGCTCAAGATTTCCGGCATGACTTCAGTCAGGTTGGGACGGGCAAAATGAGGTTTGCGTAATGAGCCAGGGTGCTTTACCACCGAAACAGGGATTATACGATCCCGCGAATGAACACGATGCCTGCGGTGTTGGTTTTGTAGCTAACATCAAGGGGGCCAAGAGCCATGAGATCATCCAGCAAGGCCTGGAGATTCTTGAGCGTCTGACCCATCGCGGTGCTGTGGGTGCCGACCCAAAGGCTGGTGACGGGGCTGGCATCCTGTTTCAAACGCCGGATGTATTTTTCCGCACGGTGACAGATTTCGAACTTCCTGCAGAGGGGGATTACGCCACTGGCATGATCTTCCTGCCGCAGAATGAAGCGAGCCGGGATGTTTGTGAAAAAGCTATTGAAGATCTGGTTAAAGCCGAAGGTCAAACAGTCATCGGCTGGCGCGACGTGCCGGTCAACAATGAAGAACTGGGATATAGCGTCAAACCTACCGAGCCCGTCGTAAGACAAGTCTTTGTATCGCGGGGTGCTAATTGTGTCGATCAGGGTGCTTTTGAACGTAAGCTCTTTGTGATTCCCGGTTGAGTGATCTGGGAGAAACCCTGTCAAACCGGGAGTACAACCCTAGCGGCACCGTG
>JAHXHT010000035.1 GCA_025656435.1 Candidatus Thiodiazotropha sp. (ex Gloverina cf. vestifex)
GGTCGGGGCATAACGGCTGTCGCGTTGGCGAGTCGATTTTGGGGACTCGGATGTCCCAAAATCTTTCACGAGGTAGCGACACGCTTGAAATTCTTCTGATCTTGATTTCAAATACCTGGCAGAAGAAGACTTTGCTGCCGATGATCCTATTTGATCTATAGTTAGCTTAACGTGACACTTGGGAGTGGGAGTGCTGTACTTGCCCCTGCATGCTGCTTTTCGCCGGCCCCTGTTGATTGCTTTTCTGGGAGTTTCCGGCGTGTGTCCGGCACAACAACCCTATGGCGATTTTCACTATCCCGGCCGCCAAGCTGGTGATGTGCGTTCCTATGGGTTGATGGAAGATGCTCTGCAGTTTCGATGGCGTCCCCTGGGGACTGAGGCATCTGTTTCAACGCAGCCGCCAGTGCGTAGAGATCAACGCTTGGACACCCCAACCTATCCTTCGCGCTCAGACTATGTTGATGAGCCGTTCGGATTGCCACCAGGCACCTATAGACGAATAGAAGAGCAGCATACTATTACTCCCCATCGGGAGGGGTTTCGATTTCGCCCAATCGACCCCAATGAACAGCAGAGAGTGAAGGATCATAATAAAGGCCAATACCAGAAAAGCACCAACACGAGTACGCGACAACCGACAATCAGTGGGTGGGGCAACGGTGGGTATCAAATGGAAAATCTACCGCCAAAGCCCAGATTTCGTCCCGATAAGCGTCTTGATGAGACGCCCTCCGGGGGAACTGTAAACAGATATGCATATCCACGAGGCTCCCGGGCGCCAGTTTTCCGAAGTGAGTAATCCATGAACATCATGTTTATCCTCATTAAAGTACTTTTGAGTAAAGGGATGTTGACAGCTTGTCGTTGAGTAGGGGTTGTTTCGTACGAGAAACATGGGGCCGCAAGGTTTTGTAGAAGTGATTTTGCCGTTAAACTGTGACTGATTAACAAACTAAAGGCTACCCAGGCAGCATGGCTGCTTCCGGAAAAATAGTCCTGATAAAAAGGTCTTGGGAGATTCTGATGAGATTTAAAACCTTGATGGTGCTCGCTATCGGTATCCTTGGCTTGCCACAGGTTGTCCAGTCAGCGAATGGTTGGGCAGACCCATCGGCCAATATGAACCCCTATGCAAGCCGGTATGGGGCTGCAATGCATTATGACCAGCCTGCATTTCATGGTAGGTTCCGTCCTGTCGCCCCTCAACGGTACCAAGCTCTCCCTCAGGCACAACATCGATTCCGGGCATGGGAAAGGGCTAGCGCAAGTCAGCCTCAGCCGAATCAAAAAACTCATACACCGCCAGTACAGCCTGCTCAGTCGGTTTCCTATTGGGGAGGAAATCCCGTCGCTCGGATGCGTCCGGTTACTCGTTCTGCTATGGGGACACCTCCAAGACAGTATGTTGACAGGCGACTACATCCCACGTCTGGTGCTGCACATGCCCTACCTCAAGTGGCAGGTTATTCAGGGAATGCTCAGTATCGGTTTCGCCCCCTAAGACAGGAGACTTTGACACAGCCTGCTGGGCAGCTGAGGTATAGGCCCATACAGGTTAAAATACCCGAGCAGGCGATTTTCCGTCCCCTTAATCCAGTGGCAAGATCGATGCCTCCAGTGCAGACTCCCAGGCAGCAACACTTTATGCCTCCTCCAGTTTTACCATATCCTTCTGCAGATGCGGGGACACAACGTTACCCTTATTCCGCTAAACCTATGCCCAGTGGACGTTTCGTCTACAATTATCCTGATCAAAGGCGTTGGTCCGGTTACAGGCCCTGGACGGCTTATGGGCCGAAAAGGGGCGTCTACAATCGCCCAGCAGTACCACGATATGCTCAGATGCCTGCCAGACCCATGAATTTTAGGCCTCAGCCAGTGCTTGGAGCAGAGATGCGGCCCCCGGTATATCGGCCATACCGATTTGTACAGCACAATATAATGCGGCCTAATCAGAGGCATACCTATAATCCTGGCTGGCGCTCCCGGTATTCCTATCCGGTACCGAGCTATGCAATCCGGCATCAGCATCAGCATCAGCCAGTGTTCTTGGGTGCCCGGCCTCAGTGGCAACCTGTCAGATCTGCAGATCGTAGTACTGACTGGTACGACGGTCGAGGTGATGGTGATGGTGATGGCGCTTGGTATCAATTGGTCAAAAATACAGGACCTGTCGTGACTCAGCAGTGGCCGGAGTCGCCAGTATCTGTGGAGGAACATAGTGGGTACTAAGGCCGGTACACTTTGGCTGAACGCGATATATTAGGCTGTCGGGTCAATAAGAATATTAAAGGGGAGTGTATGATTACGGTTATCGGTAGTTTGAAAGGAGGCTCGGGCAAAAGTACGGTGACTTTCAATCTGGCCGTTTGGTTAGAGATGGCGGAGGCAGAGGTGTTGGTGGTCGATGCAGATCCACAGGCAACATTGAGCGATGTTGCAGAGGTGAGAACTGAAGAAGGCTATGAACCCTTTCTAACACTCAAAGATATTTCAACGCTGTCACGTAAGAAACTCAAGGGGTATGACGAGGTTCTCATTGATGTCGGTACATCAGATATAGAATCCATGAAACTGGCGCTGGCGCTTGCTGACAGGGTCGTGATACCTGTCCCGCCTTCTCAGGCAGATATTTGGTCAACTCAACGCTTTCTTCAGTTTCTTGATGATGCATTGGATGGGGAGCGCCCGGAACTCCTGGCCTTTATCAATCGGGCGGATACGCATCATGCAATTCGGGAGTCGGATGAGGCTGCGGCAGCGCTTGTGTCACTGCCGGGTATTCGCTTTATTAAGCACCGGCTCTGTCAGAGGACGGTGTTTCGCCGCTCTTTCAGCGAGGGGCTGGCGGTCTATGAGCTGGACCCCAGGGGGAAGGGTAGCAAGGAGTTCTATGCGTTGACGGCTGCACTCTATCCTGACTACATCAGCCAATAAAACGGTAAACAGTGTTCGAAAAAAGACATTAACGGCTGGCTGTATTGTTAACTGTGCAGTGGGAAAGTGGATGCCGGTATGTGGGTGGTATTCGAACTCACTAGAGAAATAAAACATTACATTCGTTGGAGACTGAGATGAGGTTTATCAAGAATATTTTTGCGCTTATCGGATTTCTGGTTGTTATTGCCATTGCCGGCGCCTACGTGAAGTTCAATAAATCAATTGACGGTTTTGATCCCGACGCAGGAAGGGTGTTCACAGCATTTGCCGGATCTCTGATTGAGACTCAGAGTGCTGCCGAGGCCAGCATTTGGAAAATCCCGGTGAATGAGGACCTTTCTCCCGAAGAGGTTGAAGAGACCATGAAGTTTGTCGCCAACGAACACAATATGTCCAATGTGGGTGAACTCCCGCTCTCATTGGATATTGAGGCAAAAAAAGGCGAGCCATATCGATTCGTCAAAATCTATCTTTTCTGTAATTCGCTGACCGCAGCTCAAATGCTGGATTACTCTGACGCATATTCGGCCTATCTGCCTTGTCGGATTACGCTCATAGAAGATAAGGAGGGTAAGCTTTGGTTGATGACGCTCAATATGGACATGATGATCTATGGTGGTAAGCCGCTGCCACCTGATCTTAAGGAAGAGGCGATCAAGGTCAAAAAATACATTCTGGATATCATGAATCGGGGTGCGACCGGCGAATTCTGAATTTAACTCGTTGAATTCCATAAAAAAGCCTGGCTTTTTTTATGCTGATTCCAATAGCGAGTCAGTGGGTGTTATCGATGAATCTGGTGCAGATTGTGGTGATTTCTCAATATGCTAAAATATGAAGCTACCTGCTAACGGGCAGGTGACACTCAGGTCTTCATCGGCATGACAGACACAAAAAATATAAAACAGCAAAACGACCCAACTGATGAAAATAAAGAAGGTATAGACGTCAAAGACAACCAGAATTCTATGGACCGCCTGTCAATGGCGTTCGAGACCAGCGCCCGGCGTTGGGAACTGATTGTTTACCCCTCTCTGTTTGCCTTTATCCTCCTGGCGGCATACGGATTCTATCTGATCTTCAGCCTTGCCAAAGATGTCCACTTTCTTGCCAAAAGCGTCGATTCAAATATGAGTCTTATGTCGAGTAGCGTTAGAACGATGACTGACAGCGTCGGACAGCTCTCAGCAAATGTTCGCACCATGGCCGTGAGTGTTGATTCCATGGCGCAGGATGTGAGAACTCTCGAGCCAATGTTGACCAGTATGGATGCCATGGAAGAGTCGATGAAGGCGATGACTGTATCTACACACTATATCCAGCGCGACATGCGTGGGATGAATCACAATATTCGTGATGTTTCCCGTCCTATGTCCATGTGGAATAATTTCGTTCCCTGGTAGGGATGCTAAGTTAAGAACGCTATACGAACTATTCCCCTGGAAAATCGTAGTTGATTGTCTGGGTGGGTTCCTGAATGAAATAGCCCCGGATGTAGTTCACCCCGATGGTCCAGAGAATGGCAAGATTGCTTGCCTCTTCCACGCCCGAAGCAATGGTCTTTATGTTCTGGCTTTGGATGAGCTCATTCAATTGGTTCAGTGTGTCCTGTTTGTCCTGGTTTTCAGAGAGTCCATCCAGGAAGGAAGGGGCAAACTGAACATAGTCGAGGGGCAAATTGCCAGAGAGAATGGCTTCCGGTTTTTTCGCCAACCCGAAGTGATCGATGCAGAGCTTGCACTTGATCTTTTTCAGCCCATCAGAGAGCTTTTCTAAGTGCTGCATATGGCTTCTTGCATCGCTGTCCCTGCACTGGAAAGTGACCCATGGACCCTTGGCCTCATAGTCCCGCAAGCAGTCGCAGATATAGAGCAGTAACGAATCGTCTTCCAACGATGCACCAGAAATATTGATAAAGAAGTTGATCTTTTGTCCCTGTTTCCGCTGATTGGATAATTCAGCAATGGCGCGACGGATAACCCAACGATCGATTTCCTGAGTTTTACCCATCAAGGCAGCCTGGTTCATGAAATGATCCGGTTGTATCTCCTCCTGTTTTTCATCCATCAGTCGCAGTGTGACGGCATAGTTCTCGCGGGTGTCTCCGTGTAGGCTAACGATGGGTTGAAATACAAGCTGAAATAGATCGTTGTCCAGGGCAAAACGTATCAGATGACTTAAATCTGCTTCAGAAGCGGATTCCGTAGTTTCGTTATTTGTTTTCTCTGTTGCCAGGGAGAATAGGTTGGGGCCTTCGTTGCGTGCAGTTTCGCATGCGTTATAAGCAAGGGTAACAAACTCATGACCACTACTGATTTCGTTGGAGGTAAAGGCAATGCCTATACTACATGTGGGTTTGAGGGATTTATCTCCATTTGAGTAGGTATGCTTTGCTACGGCCTTGCATATTTTTTTTGCGCGTTTGCTTACCGTACCTGCATCGCTGCCTGGTGCAAGGAATGTGAAGGTATGATCTCCAAAGCGGGCAAGCATATCCTCTCTACCGAGGGCGCCTTTGAGTAATCTGGCGATCTCCAGCAGCAGGGTATCACTTGCCTTGATGCCGGTCTTGTTCCGTATCTCGCTAAAGTTGTCCAGCGTGACGTAAAAAAGGGTTTGTTGATTTCTGCCGCGATTGCATTGATCTCTCGTTTCGTCATCCAGAAGGCTGAGGAAATATTGCCGGTTGTAGAGGCCGGTTTGGACATCCTGCGTACTCAGCAACCTGAGTTTTTCTTCAACTTCTCGAGAGACGGATTGATCATGAATTACTACCTGGGTACAAGGTTCTCCCTCGATACTTGCGGGCGTGAAATGGAGCTCGGCGTTGAACTCTTTTCCATCACCGCGAAGACATTTGGTCTTCAACTCAGCATTGTGTCCTGCATCTGCACTGAGTTGTCGCAGCAACTTCTTGAAAGATTTATGTTCCGATGGGGCGATCATATCCATGATGGGTAACCCATCAATTTCGTCTTCGCCAGCCAAACCGAATAGCTCCAAGTAGGCTCGGTTTGCCGTGACATGCATGCCTTCGTGTACATAGGCAATGGCATCGCGGGAGTTCTCGGTCAGTGCATTACAGCGTTCCTCCGCCTCTAAAAACTGACGTTCAACATGCTGAAGTCGCCTGACAGCGCGTAGATGTTTGTACTCACGCAGTATGGCCTGAGTGATGTGAGAATATTCTTTGAGCAGAATCAGATCTGCCGCACCATTGTGCATCAGTTCGATGCGTTGAACTTCATCAATAGTCTCTGCCACAGCGATTACGGGAAGCGTTGGATTGATGGCGCTTAGTACGGCAAAAAGCTGCCCCGAACCTAATTCATCAGACTCGACTGTGTAGATCAGGATGTCGAGATCTCTATGCGCTTTTAGTGTCTTGCCTAACAAATCGGCGTAGTGCTCGATCTGTATGGCATGTGCTGCGAATCCAGAGTTTCGTAAATGATCCAGATAGGCTTCGATTTCTGGCGTCGAGTTGCCTATGACCAGTAACTCAATGGCTTCGTCGGACATTCTGTATTATCCTGTAGTTTCTGCTGACAGATTCATGGGATGCTAAATTTGTCTTGGCTTGTTTGCCAAGGCGCACCTTAAATTAGGTCTTCTCTCATGATAGCGTGTTGATGACTTCCGTTTTGTGGGCTGCTACAAAATTGCACTGCAATCTAGCATCTATACCGTACAATTCAGCTTGCCAGTCTTCGGCTTCTGACTGCATCTGCCAGATCCTCCAATAGTGGTGCACTATCATCCCAACCGATGCATGCATCTGTGATGCTCTGGCCGTAGGTCAGCGATTGACCTTCAACCCGGTCTTGTCGTCCCGCAGTGATGAAACTCTCAATCATGGCGCCCATGATGCGTTGGTCTCCGCGGGCAATCTGACTGGCTATATCACGCCCAACCAGCAGTTGGCGAGCATGTTGCTTGCGACTGTTGGCGTGGCTGAAGTCGACCATCAGACGTGGCTTGAAGCCGTTACTCTCCATCTCTTCAGCGGCAATATTGATACTCTCTGAGTCATAATTGGGTCGGCTCCCGCCCCGGAGAATGACATGACAGTCCTGGTTTCCATGGGTAGAGAAGATGGCTGATCGTCCCTCTTTTGTGACGGATAAAAAATGGTGAGGACGGGAAGAGGAACGGATAGCGTCTAGTGCCACACGCATACCACCATTGGTGGCATTCTTGAAACCAACCGGACAGGAGAGTCCAGAGGCCAGTTCTCTGTGTGCCTGACTCTCTGTGGTGCGTGCACCGATGGCGCCCCAGCTGATGAGGTCGGCAATATATTGCGGGCTGATCAGGTCGAGATATTCTGTGCCTGCAGGTATCCCGAGATTATTAATATCAAGCAACAGCTTGCGTGCCAGTCTGAGTCCCTCGTTGATTTCAAACTTGTCGTCCAGAGTTGGGTCGTTAATCAGCCCCTTCCAGCCTACGGTGGTGCGGGGCTTTTCGAAGTAGACACGCATCACGATCTCTAAATCGCCTTTAAGCGCTTCACGCAGCGGCTGCAAACGCCTGGCATAGTCCATGGCCGCTTCAGGGTCGTGTACTGAGCAGGGCCCGATGATGACCAGCAAGCGATCATCTTCGCCATGCAGGATGCGGTGAATAGCCTTTCTGGTGTCACAGACCGTGTTTGCGGCATCTTCGGAAATAGGGAGTTCCTGGTGGAGCTGAGCAGGCGGGCTTAGCTCTTTTATGGCCTTGATTCGTAGGTCGTCGGTCTGTTTCATGCGGTAAAGACTGCTAGTGTCTGAAAAACAATCGATTATACATGCATAAAAAGGATCAGCGAAAATCTTTTAGGCTATTTTCAGCGCTTTATATACCATAAAAAATTTGTGTCATTACTGGCAGCGCTATTTGGAAGGCGTGGCTATTTAGTCAATGCCATAAAGAGTTTTGGCAGTTGTTCCGGTAGTCTTTCAACACGGTCGATAACGGTAAACTGGTTGCCAAAGATGTCCCTGACGTATTCATCGGCATGGGGATCCAGATTAATGCAGTAGGTATAGATGCCCTCTTGATCTGCCTCCTGAACTGCCTTACGAGTATCCTCAATCAGCAGGCGATCATCGTTGACATCGATGTCGGAGGGCTCGCCGTCAGTGAGTATCAGCATCAGCTTTTTATCACTCGGTCTTGCACTCAGATAGTGGGTTGAATGGCGAATGGCTGCGCCCATACGGGTTGACCAACCGGCCTGCATCGCAGACAAACGTCCCTTGACCTCATCATCCCAATGTTCGCCATATCCCTTGATGTGCTGATAACGGACTTCATGTCGGGTGTTGGAAGAAAAACCGGCAATGGCAAGGCTGTCACCCAACTGTTCTATGGCCCAGCCGAGCAGGGAGACTGCCTCTTGGCTAAGTTCAAGAATCGATTGTTGGCATCCAGCAGGAACCTGGTCCACCGATTCAGAGAGGTCGATCAACAGCATGACGGCTATATCACGTCCGTCATTGCGGTGGCTCATATTGATGCGGGGGTCGGGATGGGTGCCGCTTTTATATTCAATGAGTGAACGAATGGCGACGTCCAGATCGAGTTCACTCCCTTCTTCCTGGTAACGGATGCGGACATAGTGCTGGGGTTTCAACAGGTCGAGCATGCGTTTTAGCTGTTTGGCCAGCGCCTGGTGCTTGCTCAGTAGATCATCAATCTTGTCCGGGTTGCCTGAAGGGTGCAGGCTTTCATACAGGCTCACCCAGTCGGGATTGTAGATCTTACTCTTGTAATCCCACTCCGGGTAGTGGCGGGGCGGCAGGCCCTCTATCTCTTCATCGGAGGTTTTGCGTTTCTGCTCCGCATCGAACATCTCCTCTTCATCACCCTCTTCGATAAAGATCCACATGTGGCGGTTGTCATCCCGATAGCTGACTTCCGTATCGGCGAAGTAGACGTTGGCGGCAAGGTCCGCCTGTCGGCGAGTGCGGGCGATATAGGAGATGGCGAGCAAGACCATCTCCTGCGTGTTCGAAGGGCCGTCAGCCAGGCAGACATGAAAACGCTCCAGGAACTCCAGAAGATCGGGATTGGTATAACCGTGGTCGGGGTTCAAAGCGGCATAGGAGAACATCGCCAGGCGGTGGCGGATACATGACTGGATCTCCGGATCGCAGTCTTTTTCTCCAGGTACAGGATGTAGCGCCAGCAACTGATGACGCAGTCCCGGGTATTCTCGGGTTGCGAGAAGATCGACCCGGGAATCCTCAAAGATTTCTATGGCGACACGCTGAAAGGGGCTGAAATTATCCGCCACAACATGGGTGGTCCACTTTTGGTGGGCGGCTACATGGGCTAGCAGTGTGCGGTAACGATCAATACCTGATATGCCGTGCATATCGTCATAGACATCGGGAATGCGAATACCCAGCGAGTCGAAATAGGGTAAGGGCTTGCGCAGTTCGTCAAAGCCTTCGGAGTAGGGAACGAAATGGGCTTTGCTGCGCCACAAGGATTTTAAATAGAGATCAAGTTTACGCTCATTGTCAGCAAATAGGGTGCCATGCCGTTCCCGCTGCATGATGGCGCGGCTGTCTGCCGACTGTAGGCTGAAGTAGTCGATCTGGCGTTGAGGATGGGTACGGTAGTTGCGCACTCCGTAATCGATCCAGTTACTGAGTCCTTCACATGAGAGCTGACTCAGTAAATAGGGCATTTTTTTCAGCAGATCAGGTAATGAAGGGCTGGGTATGGTGGTATGAAAGCCATGGATGGAGCCGGACGTCTGGTCCATCATATCGAGTAGCAGGGCGATGAAGTTTTCCAGCAGTTCTGTACTGGCCAGTCGGCGGCTTGCCTCGGGGAGCATCTGCAGAAAAGGAAGAATCGCCTTGCCATTGGGGCTGCGTGAGATCTTCCACACGGTCTTCGATATCTGAGGTATGACCGCTTCGCCGACGCTTACAGCGATTTCAGGCATCTCTTCCAGAAATACGATGACCGGCTCTACCCCTCGACCGATCTTGCAGGTTAAAGAAGCGCCTTCAAGTAACTCATCGACACCTTTTGGACTCAGCAGTCTTTCGGCCCGCTCCATGCAATCGGGAAAAATCGGGTCGATCTGCTCGAATCCGCAGCTGAGCTTTTCCCGTTGAGTGGTGAGTGTTGTCTCATTCATGGTTAATGTTGAATGTTGAATTTTAAATTGGGGAGCTCGCTTCTCTCGAGTTTGCTGAATGATGAAAGAAGTGCGCGAAGCGCACACATTCAATTCAAAACTCAACATTCACAATTCAAAATTAGCAGCCTGCCTTGCAGGATGCTTAGTCAAATACAGCCTCGATAGCATGGTCCAGCGTGGCAACAATATCCTTATCATCCGTAATCGGTCTTACCAACGCCATACGGCAAGCGGCTCTCGGTTTGATACCACGGTTGAAAAGTTTAGCCGCATAAACCAGCAGGCGGGTTGAGATGCCTTCATCCAGTCCATGGCCCTTGAGGTTGCGGGCAGTCTCGCCAATCTTCACCAGTTTGGCGGCATTTTCCTCATCGATACCGGTCTCCTTGGCGATGATCGAGGCCTCCAGCGCTGTTGGAGCATAGTCGAAATCGAGGGCGGAAAAACGTTGTTTAGTGGACTGTTTGAGATCCTTCATCAGGCTTTGGTAGCCAGGGTTGTAGGATATCACCAGCTGAAAATCCTCATGTGCGTTGATCACTTCACCCTTCTTGTCGAGGGGTAAGGTACGCCGATGGTCGGTGAGTGGGTGGATAACAACGGTAGTGTCCTGACGCGCCTCCACCACTTCATCCAGGTAGCAGACGGCACCAATGCGGGCGGCTACGGTTAATGGGCCATCCAACCAGCGAGTGCCATCGGCATCCAGTAGGTAACGACCAACCAGGTCGGAAGCGGTCATGTCTTCGTTGCACGCGACAGTGATTAAGGGTTTGCCGAGATGCCAGGCCATGTGCTCAATAAATCGGGATTTGCCGCAACCGGTAGGGCCTTTGATCATGACAGGCAGGCGTTCGGCGTAAGCCGCCTCGTAGAGTTCTATCTCATCGTGCTGGGGCTGATAGTAAGGTTCCTGAGTGATGAGGTACTGGTCAATCTCGGCGCTCATATTCGCTCCAAATTGCAGGTTTTTATAGTAAAGACCGAAAGGTAAAACTGGTCTGGTCTTATACCAAAAGCGTAGATAAAACGGCATGATCTATCGCAAGGGACAACACGACAACAGTTTTTATATCCCTGATTGTCTATCAGGGTAAGTGGTGAATCTGAAAACAGCATCACCATTATCCGGTAGAAAAAAAGCCCCCTTACGGGGACATTTGAAATGCCAGTTGACTTACCGGGTAGTGCTTATTTGTGCACACCCAGCTTTTCGCGCCAGCCTGGGAAGATTGCATCTGCATCGTGCGGAAAGGACTCGAAAGCACGTGCGAATTCTTTATGCTCTTTGGCGTACTCGATCGGATCGGCACCCTCTTTCCAGCACTCGTAAGCCTGACGTAGAGAGATAGCGCCGGCAGCCGGGCTGTCGACGTGGCCGTAGGAACCGCCACCAGAAGTATTGATCACGTTGCCGTGGCCCAGGTTCTCGAAGAAGCCTGGCAGACGCAGGGCGTTCATGCCGCCGGAGATGATCGGTGTAGTCGGCTTCATGCCATACCATTTCTGGTTATACACAGGACCCTGACACTCATCGCGTTCGATCATATAGGCAATGATCTTATCGGAGGCATCACCTTCCATCTTGCCGTAGCCCATGGTACCTACGTGGATACCGGAGGCACCCTGCAGACGGGACATCTTGGCCAAGACGAAGGCGGTGTAGCCGCGCTTGGCTGAAGGAGAGGTTACAGCACCGTGACCGGCACGATGGTAGTGCAGGTACTGACCAGCATACTGGCGACGTGCAGTGGTAACCATGCCAGGACCACCTACATAACCGTCAACCAGGAATGCAACCTTGTCAGCGTCAGGGCCGAAGGTTTCCAGGATGAAGTCCGCACGGGCACACATTTCGAAATGGTCGTCGGCGGTGATATTGGCGGAGAACAGCTTGGCCTCACCGGTCTCGTCCTGGGCGCGCTTCATAGCGTCGTATACGAGAGGATAAACTTTCTTGGCGGGGCAGAAGACCTGGTTGCCCTGGGGTTCGTCGTTCTTGATGAAATCGCCACCCAGCCAGAACTGGTAGGCGGCTTCGGCAAACGGTTCGGGACGCAGGCCCAGCTTTGGCTTGATGATGGTACCGGCGATGTAACCGCCATTCTCAATCGGACGACCGAGTATGCGCCACATATCACTGATGTCTTTGGCAGGACCGTCGAACAGCTGGATCATGCGCGGAGGCATGTAGAAGTCGTGCATCTTGAGGTAAGCGCAGTCACCCATACCCTGGTTGTTACCAATGCAAAGGGTCAGGAAAGAGACCAGCATGGCACGACCGTCGGTCATGTTGCGGTCGAACAGATCGTTAGGATAGGCGATGCGTACCTCTTCGGTCGCTTCGTCGAAGTGGTAAACTAGGGCGTCGACACCTTTGGTGAAGTCATCAGTGGTGCAAACCTCAACGTTGGTTCCAGTAGAAGATTCAGCAGCAACGTGGGCAGCCACTTCCAGGAATCCGTAGCCAGCTGCGGGCTTCATCTTGTAAGCAACAAGTACATGCTTACCGCCTTCGATCAGATCTTCTTCCTTCAGGCTGAGGTCCGAATAACGGGATGATTGGTCTAATGCCATGTGTCTACTCCAGTTTATGAATCTTTTGGTCAGAGAGGATTTGTCTCTCTCCATCAACCCCGGATCGATTGGGGAACTGGATGCAAACCTTACAGTTGTTGTGTTTATAAGTAAACTGAAAATATTCTTATATAAACCATAACAAAATACTTATATGTAAAGTTGCGACGATAGGGTTTTATATAGTAAAGCGTGACAACCTAAATCAGAGAATGATCATCTGAGCGCAGAGTGGCATGGAACCAATAGAGCCGGAGACGAAGCCACACCATCGATTGATTGCTTAAGCCGGTTTTGATGTTGTTGAGATCAAACCGGTATAAAATGTGGGAAACAACAAATCCAGACTGAAGTAAGCGATAATTTCCACCACAAAATAAACTTAAGAGCGTGTAGTCAAAAATGGCAGAAAAGCGATACCCGGGTATAGACAATGACCCCAACGGCGCCATGAATCCCACTGGCAACATCATTCGTGACGGCTGGATGTTTGGCTTGATTCCAGAGACAGAGACCTGCGAAGGGTGGTTAGTACAGGGGATAGACTCCCTCTATGACAAAGTCACCAAAGAGTGGGAAAAATATGGACACCTGGTGTCGAATCTCCCCCCGGAACTGGCAGAGAGACACAGTCGCATCTATCAGCAGGCGATTGTCGAAGCCAAGAAAAAAGGGTGGAATCCCGAACTGGGTGAAAATGACTGAGGATTAGTGTTAACAGGCCCTAGTATGAGTGAAAGCCTAAGCGAGATCTTCTTTCGTCCTGACGAAATCGCCTGTGAACGCCTGACCATTCCGTCATCTCTCTATAACCAGTGCCGGTTGATGTTGTCACGCTGTCAGTACGAACATGTCTTCATCCCGGTCCGGACGTTGCAGATTCAGGCGGTGATCGATGAAGATGAAGTGATTTTTGTCGACAATCAGGCCTACGCCGTTCGCGATGGTGAAGGGGGTAAGCTGATTCGGCTGGCCTGGAAATTCCGCCGTGATCAGGAAAGGGACAGCCTTACTGAGCCCGCCCCCATCGATTTGATCTACTACGACGACAATGCCAGAGATCTGCACACCCGATTGATCGGTGATTTCAAAAAGGCCCTCGATATCATGGAGGCGCGCTTCAGAGAAAACGGCTGCGAAGCGCGGGTGATGCGTGTGTTGCCGTTTCCGAAACAGGAGCCTTAGCCGAATACAGCTTGCTTAGGGAAGCTCTGAACGAATCGTTTGTCAGCGAACGTTTCCTCTCGCTTGCTTCAAAACTGCCATGAGCGAAGAAAAACAGTGCATT
>JAHXHT010000036.1 GCA_025656435.1 Candidatus Thiodiazotropha sp. (ex Gloverina cf. vestifex)
ACGGTCGGGGCATAACGGCTGTCGCGTTGGCGAGTCGATTTTGGGGACTCGGATGTCCCAAAATCTTTCACGAGGTAGCGACACGCTTGTCGAGAGATTATCGGCATGGTGGCGGGTGACATGGGCAAGGACCCGATCGAAGACAGGCGGTCCATCGACAAACATCTCTACCTGCTGTTTCCCCATGGTCCTGATAAGCAGCTGGCGAAAATCGCAGGTTTACCCAAACCGTTGCCCTCCGATACTGAGGCATAGCTGTCATGTGATAAGAAGTTCTATGAGGTGATGTAGGGTGCGGCCCTGCCGCACCAACACCAACCTGAACTTTTTCACATCAACTGGTTGAGCGCTTCGATGAGTCGCTGATTCTGTTCCGCTGTGCCGACGGTGATACGCAGGTATTGTTCGATTCTCGGTTGCTTGAAGTGGCGCACGATGACACTGGCCTCTCGCAATCCCGCGGCCAGATTATCTGCGTCCTTTGTTGCATGACGGACAAAGACAAAATTGGCCGAAGAGGGAATGACCTCGAAGCCCATACCCGCCAGTTCCTTATTCAGTGATTTCCTGTCATCAATCACCCGTTGTGTGATCTCGCGGAAGTAGGCGTCGTCTTCATAGGAGGCAACGGACGCGGCCAGGGCAAGTCGGTCGATGGGATAGGAGTTGAAGCTGTCTTTCACCCGGATCAGACCCTCGATCAGTGCGCTGTCTCCCATCGCCAGGCCGATACGCAGTCCAGCCAGGGAGCGGGATTTGGAAAGCGTCTGCACCACCAGCAGATTGGGAAAGAAGTTAATCAACCGGCTAGCGCTTTCACCACCGAAGTCGATATAGGCCTCATCGACAGCCACCACAGAGTCGGTGTTGCGTGAAAGCAGGCTTTCGATCTCGCTCAGGGGCAGCAGCCTGCCGGTGGGTGCATTGGGATTGGGGAAGATGATGCCGCCGTTGGCCGTATCATAGTCACTCAGTCTCAAGCTGAAATCATCCGCCAGTGGAACCGTTCGGTAATCGATACCGTAGAGGCCGCAGTAGACCGGATAGAAGCTGTAGGTGATGTCCGGAAACAGCAGGGGTTGCGAGTGCCGGAAGAGAGCGAAGAAGGCGTGCGCCAGCACCTCGTCCGAGCCGTTGCCGATGAAAATCTGTTCTGGCTTCAGGCTGTGGTAGTCAGCCACCGTTTCACGCAGCCGTAAACCCGTAGGGTCTGGATAGAGCCGCAGGCGTTCATCTGTCGCGTTTTGGATCGCCTCAATGACACGGGGAGAGGGTCCGTAGGGATTCTCGTTGGTGTTGAGTTTCACCAAGTCGTCGATCTTCGGTTGCTCGCCCGGTATGTAGGGTGAGAGTTGATTGATTACCGGACTCCAATAGCGGCTCATGGGTCTTTCCTGTTTATTGTGGTGGCGTGTTGGGCCTCCTGTGTCGGCCCAACCTACGTACGTCACTCTCGTAGTGGACGTTGGAATATATCGCAATGTGGGGAGAAGCGCAGGGGAAGTGCTTAAATCGAGTCCTGTTTTTATGATGGAGTTGTTGGACCGAGGAACGAGGCCCAACATGTCATGACATGCAGCGGCGGCTAGCTTATTTCTTAAAACGGTACTCCGCCGAGCGGGCATGGGCAGTCAGTCCCTCGCCTCGCGCCATCACCGAAGAGGTCCTTGCCAGTGTGTCTGCACCTGCCGGTGAGGCCATGATCAGGCTCGATCGTTTCTGGAAGTCGTAGACACCCAGGGGTGATGAGAATCGGGCTGTACGTGAGGTGGGCAACACGTGGTTGGGACCGGCACAGTAGTCGCCCATAGCCTCGGCAGTATAGCGGCCCATGAAGATGGCGCCTGCATGCTTGATGCGTTTGGCCATGGCCTGTGGGTCGGCGACTGAGAGCTCGAGATGCTCGGGCGCGATGTGGTTGGCCACTTCGATGGCTTCGTCCATATCTTTCACATGGATCAGCGCTCCACGTACCCGCAGGGCGGTCTCGATGATCTCTTTGCGTTCCATGGTCGGTAACAGCTTGTCGATGCTGGCGGTGACCTTGCCGATAAAAGATGCATCGGGGCTGAGCAGGATAGACTGGGCGTCTTCATCGTGCTCCGCCTGGGAGAAGAGATCCATGGCGATCCAATCGGGATCCGTGTCACCGTCGCAGATGATGAGAATTTCGGAGGGGCCGGCCACCATGTCGATGCCGACCTGTCCGAATACGGCGCGCTTGGCGGTGGCCACGTAGATATTGCCGGGACCAACGACCTTGTCCACCGGCGGTACGCTCTCCGTGCCGTAGGCGAGGGCGGCCACCGCCTGGGCGCCACCGACGGCAAAGACCCGGTCGACTTTGGAAACATATGCCGCAGCCAGTACCAGCTCATTTATCTCACCGTCAGGGGTGGGCACCACCATGATCAGCTCTTCCACGCCCGCGACCTTTGCGGGAACAGCATTCATCAGGACAGATGAGGGATAGGCGGCCTTGCCACCGGGCACATAAAGACCGACCCGATCGAGGGGTGTGACCTGCTGACCCAGCAGGGTGCCATCGGGTTCGGTGTAGGACCAGGAGTCCATGATCTGGTGTTCGGCGTAGGCGTTGATGCGATTGGCAGAGAGTTCCAGTGCGTCTCTCTGCACCTGTGGGATGGTGTTCCAAGCCTGTTCCAGCCGACTCAACGGGATTTCCAGATCGGCGGCACTGGCAGCCTGCCAGCGGTCGAACCGGTTGGTGAAATCGACCAGCGACGCATCGCCCTTCTCGCGGATGTCGCGGATGATCTGATTGACCGTGTCGTTGACGGCGGTGTCAGAAACCGATTCCCAGGCCAGCAAGGCATCGAGTTGCTGCTGGAAGTCTTTGTCTGTGGTTGAGAGTTGGCGTATCTCGCTCATGGTCGCAATCTCTTTTGAAAATATGTCGGTGTATGCTCGAACTTCAGGAGTGATGAAGCTTAATAACAAAGCGTACGCAATGTGGCATGGCGTTCGCAATACGCGTTTGAATACTTACGTTTCAAACGTCATGCTATTTGTGTGCGCGGCCTTTTCATGGCCAGCTTTGGGGGCTTAACCCGGATGTTGCTCGACTGCCTCGCGGAAGGCATCGATCAACTGCATCACCAGTCCATGCTTCATCTTCCAGGAGGCCTTGTTGACCACCAGTCTGGAGCTGATATCACTGATATGCTCCAGCGGCACCAGCCCATTGGCCTTGAGGGTGTTGCCGCTCTCCACCAGGTCGACGATGAGATCGGCCAATCCGACGATGGGGGCCAGCTCCATGGAACCATAGAGCTTGATGATCTCCACTTGTTCCCCTTTGGCGGCAAAAAACTGCTGGGCGCTCTTGACGTATTTGGTGGCGACTGTCAGGCGTCCCGATCTCTTTACGGCATCCGGGTAGCCAGCAGTCATCATGCGACAGCGGGCGATTTTTAGATCGACGGGCTCGTAGAGTCCTTCGCCGCCGTGCTCCAGCAGGACATCCTTACCTGCGACACCCAGGTCTGCGGCGCCATACTCCACATAGGTGGGTACATCGGTGGCGCGGATGATGACCAGCTTTACCTGTTCATGATTGGTATCGAGGATCAGCTTGCGACTGGTCTCGGGATCATCCACCGGGACTATGCCCGCATGGGCCAGCAGCGGCAGGCTTTGTTTGAAGATGCGACCTTTCGAGAGGGCGATGGTGATGGGTTTGTCGAAATTCATGGGTGTTTTATCGCTTTGCCGTGTCACGGGTACTCAACCGGGTAGGCGGTGGATCTCACCACCGAGTCCGGCCAGCTTCTCTTCGATATTCTGGTAGCCACGATCAATGTGATAGATACGGTCCACCAGGGTCTCTCCCTCAGCGACCAGACCAGCCAGTACCAGACTGGCAGAGGCGCGCAGGTCGGTGGCCATCACGGGTGCGCCGGTCAATTGTTCACTGCCGGTGCAGATGGCGGTATTGCCTTCCAGTTTGATCTTGGCACCCATTCGCTGCAGCTCCTGCACATGCATGAAGCGGTTTTCGAAGATGGTTTCGGTGACCACACCGACCCCTTCGGCAACTGAGTTCAGGGCGGTGAACTGAGCCTGCATGTCGGTGGGGAAGGCGGGATAGGGCGCCGTGTGGATATCCACTGCCTGGGGTTGTCTACCTTCCATATCGAGGGTGAGCCAATTGTCGCCGACCTCGATCTTGGCGCCTGATTCCCGCAGCTTTTGCGTCACGGAATCGATCAGTTCCGGGCGTGTGTCCTTGATCCGGATACTGCCACGGGTCATGGCGGCGGCAACCATGAAGGTGCCGGTCTCGATACGGTCGGGCAGTACGTTGTAGTTGGTACCTTTCAGTTCATCGACCCCTTCGATGGTGATGGTGGGGGTGCCCGCGCCCTCGACCTTTGCCCCCATGCAGTTGAGGCAGTCGGCCAAATCGACCACTTCAGGTTCGCGGGCGGCATTTTCGATCTGGGTCGTGCCTTTGGCCAAGGCGGCGGCCATCATGAGATTCTCGGTGCCTGTCACGGTAACCAGGTCCATGACGATACGGGCGCCGTGCAATCGCTTGCAACGGGCGCGGATATAGCCGTTCTCTACATCGATGTCGGCACCCATGGCACGCAGGCCGTCAATATGCAGATTGACTGGCCGGGAACCGATAGCGCAACCGCCGGGCAAGGAAACATCGGCCTGTCCAAAGCGGGCCAGCATGGGGCCGAGCACCAGGATCGAGGCGCGCATGGTCTTGACCAGTTCGTAAGGGGCGCTGAACTCGGTGATGGTGTTGCTGTTGACCTCAATGGACATCTTTTCGTCCACCACCAGTGTAATCCCCATGCCGCCAAGCAGCTCCATGGTGGTGGTGATGTCATGCAGGTGAGGCATATTGCCCACGCGCATGGGGCCGTCAGCCAGCAGGGTGGCGGCGAGAATGGGTAGCGCGGCATTTTTGGCGCCGGCGATTCGTACATCGCCAGATAGCGGATTCCCGCCCCGTATGATCAGTTTGTCCATGGTGTTTCGAGTGGTGGCGTTGAATAAAAGTCGATCGCGTGGAAAAGACGGGGAATGATACCGAATAAAGAGGGAAAACGGGAGGTTTCTTCAGAATCTGGTTGATATTGGTAGTGAACCTGCCCTATTGTTCCTGATTTTTCACTCCAGAGATCTTGGTGGACTTATGCAGTCAATCGGTTGGTATGTCATGCGGCTTCAGGCCATGTCGTTGGGCGAGGTGGCCTGGCGGGTTAAATCTCTGCTGAGAGATCAGTTGGACAGGGTAAGGGTGCCACTCAATCTTTTACCCCATGCCGGAGGCGCTGCTGCCGGCCCTATTGCTGAACTGCCGGGCTTTCGTGTGAGCGATATCCGTCTTGCCGCCTGGGCTGGAGATAACACACCGAAAGACATTGTTGAGTGGCGGGATGCGTTGGTTTCCCGCGCAGATAGGATCGCTACAGGGCATCTTACATTCTTCGATCTGAAGGATAAGTTTCTTGGGGAGCCCATCAACTGGAACTACGATCATGGCGCCGGGAAGGAGACACCTCGGTTGCCAATTCAGGCAGTGGACTATCGTGATTTCAAGCAGAGTGGCGACTGCAAGCTGGTGTGGGAGCCTAACCGTCATCATCATCTGGTTGTGTTGGCGCGGGCCTACCGGGCCACTGGAGAGCATCGCTATGCCGAGGCGGTGGTGCACCAGCTGGAATCCTGGATGGATCAGAATCCCTTCGGTTATGGCATGAACTGGCGAAGCCCGCTTGAACTGGGCGTGCGGTTGATCAACTGGGTATGGGCGGTTGATCTGATCCGGGATTCTGGTGCTTTAAGTGAGGATTTCTACGCTTGCTTCAGACAGAACGCTTTTCTGCACTGTTGGGAAACGGCGCGAAAATTTTCCAAGGGTTCTTCTGCAAATAATCACCTGGTGGGTGAAGCGGCAGGTGTCTATGTGGGCGCAAGCTATTTTCAACAGTTCGAGCAGTCAGCTGCCTGGCAGCGAGAGTCCAAGGCCATCCTCTGTCGTGAAATCATGGCGCAGACCTACGAAGATGGGTGTATCCAGGAGCATGGCCTCGGGTATCAGTTCTTTGTACTGCAGTTCTACATCATCTCGGGGGTAGTGGGTCGTTGGATTGGGGATGAGTTTCCTGCGGAGTATTGGGCCCGTATCGAAAAAATGGTCGATTTTGTTGCCGCACTCTCGGAAGGTGGTGAGGACCTCCCTATGTTTGGAGACAGGGATGACGGTTATGTGCTCGATTTAGGTAACCGTCCTGAAAGTGTGGAAGTGTTACTTAGTGTTGCAGCCATGCTCTTTGATCGACCCGATTTCAAATCACAGGCAAAGTCTTTTTCTGAGACGGCCTTTTGGTTGTTTGGCAGCGCATCTGCAGAGCGGTTTGAAAATTTGCCGTCAGGGATTTCTGAACCGGCTGTGCTTGAAAGCCTGAGTTTTCCCGAGTCGGGTTACCATTTGCTGCAGTCAGGCAAGGTCGGCGAAGGGGCTATCAGTCTTTTCTTCGATTGCGCAGAGCTGGGTTACGGCGCCATTGCGGCTCATGGCCATGCTGATGCCCTGAGTATCGCCCTACGTGTCGATCGCAGGGATGTATTGGTCGATCCGGGCACCTATGACTACTTTACTTACCCCGAATGGTGTCAGTATTTTCGCAAGACTTTTTCGCACAATACCCTGATGGTCGACGGTCAGGATCAATCCGAACTGCAGGGCGTCTTTCTTTGGGGCAAGCGGGCGAACAGCTGCTTGGAGGCATGGCAGTCTGATAGAGATGCCAGCGTCATTATCGGCAGCCATGATGGCTATACTCGCCTCTCGGATCCTGTGATCCATCGCAGGACGGTTCGGCTGAAGGGCGAAGAGGGTTTGCTCGAGATTATTGACGATGTGGAGTGCACGCAGGTACACGACATCTCAATCAATTTTCAATTTTCGGAGTACTGTGCAGTCAGACCGACTGATGAGAATACATACAGGATTGAGGTTGAAGGTATCAAACGGGTGTTGGTATTCAGCTTTCCTGATTCTCTCCAGTCTGAGGTTTTACTGGGTAGCGAGGATCCTAAAGGGGGCTGGATCAGCCGGGGTTACCATCAGAAAACACCGGCACCGCAGATTACCCTTAAAGGAAGGGCTGAGGGAGCGAGCCAGTTCATTACCCGGATTACATTATCGAACTGAGAACTGCCAAGGGGTGAGCTACCTTGCCCCTTGGCAGCGGATTTCGATCAGCGGTCTAATTTCTCTGACACTGGTCGCTCTCCGGAGATAACATCCAGAGAGAAGGCGTCACTACCCCGCCATCCGCCCACTGTCAGTTTTGATCCGGGTGGTTGGCTGGCAATGAGTTGCATCAGCTCCTGAGAGTTTCTCGGCTGGTCTTCGTTAATCTGTGTAATGACATCACCCGGTCGAATGCCTGACTTGCTGGCAGGGCCATTTTCCAGCACACCCGTGACAAGAATACCTTCAGTACCACGCAGACCAAAGGCCTCAGCCAGTCTCTGTGTCACGTTCTGACCCTGAATGCCGAGCCAGCCACGGACCACATGGCCGGTTGTGATCAGCTGTTGCATGATCCCCTCTGCCAGGCCGATCGGGATGGCAAACCCAATACCCAGGGAGCCGCCACTCTGGGAGAAAATGGCGGTGTTGATGCCGATGAGTTCGCCGTTGGCATTCACCAAGGCACCCCCCGAATTACCTGGATTAATGGCGGCATCCGTCTGGATAAAGTTTTCGAAGGCACTGATGCCCAGATGTGAGCGCCCAGTAGCGCTGATGATGCCTTGCGTGACGGTCTGCCCGACACCAAAAGGGTTGCCGATTGCGAGTACCACGTCTCCCACTTCATGACCGCCTGATTGGCCGAAGGGGATGGCGGGCAATTGATGGTTGCTATCGATCTTCATCAGGGCGACATTAGAATCGGCATCAGAACCAACCAGACTGGCATTGACGCTCTGGCCATCGGCCAGCACCACTTTGATTTCATCGGCGCCATCGATCACATGGTGATTGGTCATCATGTAGCCATTCGGTGTAACGATGACACCTGAGCCCAGACTGGTATCCAGTCGCTGTCGCGTCTGTTCCGGCAGCATGCGGCCGAACAAGTGCTGCAGCAGCGGATCCTTGAAGCGCATGGCTTGAGATTCGGTAGTGATCTTGGCAGTAAAGATATTCACTACTGAGGGGGCGGCCTTTTTCACCGCATCCGCATAGGAGGCAGGACCGCTCTCTCGGGGTAGCCCAGTAACACTTGTCGATGTGTTGAGTTGGGATGCAGGTGGCGTGGGCTGTATCATGTCCGGTGCGAGAAAAATGACCACCAGGGCACCCGCAAGACCTGCCGTCAGTGCGGTTAGGAAAAGGGAAAAGAGTTTTCTCATTCGCATCGGATTGTTTAACCTACAACAACGGAATCAATACTGAGCAAACATAGCATGATTGATCTACTGACGCTTGAGGCTTACGCCAACCAACTATTGGCGGTAGATGCCTTCGAAGACTACTGTCCCAACGGCTTGCAGGTTGAAGCCGGAGGGCAGGTCAATCGTTTGATGGTGGGTGTCACCGCTTGCCAGGCATTGATCGATGCCGCTTGTGAATGGAAGGCGGATCTGCTGCTGGTGCACCACGGTTTTTTCTGGAAAGGCGAGCCCGCGTCTATTCGCGGTATGAAGGGTCGGCGCATCGTTAGACTGATTGATGGACAGGTCAACCTGCTGGCCTACCATCTGCCTCTGGATGCTCACACAGTCTATGGAAATAATGCCCAGCTTGGAAAGCGATTGGGTTTTGAGGGTGCGGTCGCTATTGAAGAGAGGGACGGGCTAATTTGGTCTGTAGAACTTTCTGAGCCCATGCAACCGGAGGATCTCACTGAAAGGATTGCCCAGGCACTCGGGCGCAAGCCACTGCACATTCCTGGACATCAACGTCCACTCGGGCGTATCGGTTGGTGTACCGGTGCGGCTCAGGACTATCTTGAAACGGCGGCAGCCATGGGACTGGATGCCTTTATCTCCGGTGAAATCTCAGAACCTACGGTACACATGGCACGGGAAATGGCTGTGGACTATTTTGCCGCAGGTCATCATGCGACAGAAAGATTTGGTGTGCAGGCTTTGGGGCAGCATCTGGCTGAGCAATTTGGTTTGGTATATCGCTTTGTGGATATCGAGAATCCGGTCTGATTGCGAAGTTGTCATATCCAGGTTTCTAGCCAGCCTTGTACCCAGGATCAGCCAGAAAATCTACTATTCGCCTTGACCTGTCTGCCCTCAATATGCAAAATTCGCGGTTAATCTTTGTGGTTTCTTAGTATATTCTAATGTCCTGAAAAGAGGGGCTGCTGATGGGCCGGTTTGGCCGCCTTTGGCAACTCATCGAGTACCCCGGGGAGTTCTTGAGTATGAGCGCAGATGGCGTTGATTTAAAAAAGCGGCGTACGCTTACGCTGGCTACCAGTGCGGTCGGGGCAGTCGGTGCCGGCTTCGCGATCTATCCTTTCCTTGCCGCCTGGGCGCCGAGTGAAAAGGCCAAGGCTGCCGGTGCGCCGGTTGAGGCCGATATCGGTAAATTGGAGCCGGGTCAGTTGATGCGCGTGAAGTGGCGTGGCAAGCCGGTCTGGATCGTCAGTCGTACTGAGCAGAATCTTAGTGACTTGTCATCGCTTGACGATCAACTGGCCGATCCTGCTTCTGACCAGACGAGTCAGCAGCCGGACTACTGCAAAAACCCGACTCGCGCCATCAAGAAAAAATATCTGGTGGCTATCGGCATCTGCACACATCTGGGTTGCTCACCCACCTATCGTCCCGAGGTGGCTCCGGCTGATCTGGGTGCTGAGTGGAAAGGCGGTTTCTTTTGTCCCTGTCATGGCTCCCGCTTTGACCTGGCCGGTCGAGTGTACGCGGGTGTGCCTGCACCAACGAACCTGGAAATCCCCCCCTACCAGTATCTCTCCGACAGCAAAATCCTGATCGGTACCGATGGAGGTGCAGCCTGATGAGTATGATGAAGAATTTTATGGGCTGGATCGACGATCGCTATCCGGCAACCAAGGTCTGGAACGAGCATCTGGCCGAATACTACGCGCCGAAGAACTTCAACTTCTGGTACTTAATGGGGTCATTGGCCATGTTGGTGCTGGTGATCCAGATACTGACTGGCGTCTGGCTGGCGATGAGTTACAAGCCTGATGCTGAACTGGCGTTTGGCTCTGTTGAGTACATCATGCGGGATGTGGATTGGGGTTGGCTGATCCGTTATATGCACTCCACGGGTGCTTCCGCCTTCTTTATAGTGATCTATCTTCACATGTTCCGCGGCCTGATGTACGGCTCCTACCGTAAACCTCGCGAGTTGCTGTGGATCATTGGTGTCATTATCTATTTGGCGATGATGGCCACCGCCTTCTTCGGCTATCTACTGCCCTGGGGGCAGATGTCCTACTGGGGAGCGCAAGTCATCGTCAACCTGTTCTCCGCAGTGCCTGTGATAGGTCCTGATCTGGGTGTCTGGGTACGTGGTGACTATGTCATCTCCGATGCTACCTTGAATCGCTTCTTCGCACTCCACTTCCTGGTGCCTTTCGTGCTGGCTGCATTGGTATTCGTTCACATCATCGCTTTGCACAAAGTAGGGTCGAACAACCCGGATGGTATCGAGATCAAGAAGGGACCTAAGGGTAACCGTTGGGACGACAAGGCGCCTGCAGACGGCATTCCCTTCCATCCCTACTATTCGGTGAAGGATATCGCCGGTGTGGCCGGTTTCCTGTTTCTGTTTGCTGCAGCGGTCTTTTTTGCACCGGAGATGGGTGGCTATTTTATCGAGCATCCCAACTTCGAGCCGGCCAATCCGCTGAAGACGCCTGATCATATCGCGCCGGTCTGGTACTTCACGCCATTCTACGCCATCTTGCGGGCGGTGCCCTCGATTGCGGGTTCTGCCTTCCCCGGTGTGGTGGCGATGTTTGCCTCGATTCTGATCATGTTTTTCCTGCCATGGCTGGATCGCAGCCCGGTAAAGTCAATTCGTTATAAGGGTATGTTGTATAAAGTCATGCTCTGGTTGTTCGTAATCGACTTTGTCATTCTCGGTTTCCTGGGTACGCAACCCACCACCGACTTGTATGTGCGGATGGCTCAGATAGGAACGATTTACTACTTCGCTTTCTTCTTGCTAATGCCGATCTACAGCAAAATGGACAAGACCAAACCAGTGCCTGAGAGGGTGACCGAATGAAAAAGCTGATTGTCGTAATTCTATTGGCCGCGGCCCCCATGCTTGGACTGGCTGCGGGTGGCGGTGTGCATCTGGACGATGCGGATATTGATCTGGGTGATCAGGCCTCATTGCAACGGGGCGCCAAGTTCTTCATGAACTACTGCCTGAGCTGTCACTCAGCCAAGTTCCAGCGCTACAATCGTATGGCGAAGGATCTGGGTCTGACTGATGAAGAGGTGATCAATAACCTGATGTTCACCACCGACAAGATCGGTGACACCATGAATATCGCTATGACGGCAGATAAGGCAACAGAGTGGTTTGGCAGTCCTCCACCCGATCTGAGTGTCATCTCACGTGCACGTGGGGTGGACTGGATCTATACTTATCTACGTAGCTTTTACCTGGATGAAAAACGGCCCTTCGGCGTCAACAACATCGTTTTTCCCGATGTAGGCATGCCTCATGTCCTGTGGGATTTGCAGGGTGCACAGAAGGCTGTGTTCAAAACCGAAAAGGATTCTGCGGGGAACGATATTCAGGTTTTCGATCGCTTCGAGCCGGTAACACCGGGTACCCTCAGTCCCGAGGCGTATGACCAGGTGGCACGTGATCTGACTGCTTTCCTCAGTTATGTGGGTGAACCCATTCAGATGGAGCGCAGGCGCCTAGGTGTCTGGGTGCTGCTCTTTATCGCGGTCTTCTTCGTTTTTGCCTATCTACTCAAGAAAGAGTACTGGAAAGACGTACATTAAAAGGCTTTTCACCTGATCTCACAAAAAGGCGCGCAGTTGCGTTATACTGTGCGCCTTTTTTCGTTCCATGACTTTGTCCGTCGGTCTGCGGTTTACAATCCGTGGCAACGGACTATTTGGGGAGAGGCTTAAGTAAATGGCGGCAGTTTCCAACAAACGTTCGGTGATGACTCTCTATTCGGATCCCGTGAATCCCTATTGCCATCGGGTCAGATTGGTATTGGCCGAGAAAAACATCACGTATGAGATCGAGGATATCGATCCTCTCAACATGCCTGAGGCACTGATGGAGTTGAATCCCTACGGTACTCTGCCGACCCTGGTCGACAGGGATCTGAAGCTCTATGAGTCGCGCATCATCATGGAATATCTGGATGAGCGTTTTCCTCATCCCCCACTGTTGCCGGTCGATCCTGTCTCCCGTTCCATCTCCCGCCTGCTCCTGTATCGTGTGGAGCATGACTGGTACCGCCTGATGGATATCATCCTTGGCGGCAAAAAGGAGGCGGCCAAGGCCCGCAAAGAGCTACGGGAAAGCCTGATCACCACCGCGCCGGTATTTGGGGCCAAACCGTTTTTTATGAACGAAGAATTTACCTTGGTGGATTGCGCCATTGCCCCGCTCCTGTGGCGACTGCCTGAGCTTGGCGTAGAGATACCGGCCAGTGCCAAGGGCCTACACAGCTATGCTAAAACTCTGTTTGAACGTGAGTCATTCCAGCAGAGCCTTTCCGAAGCTGAAAGGGAGATGCGTGGTTAGTTTTGGGTTGCTTTGACCATGAGTGCCTTCGCCAATATGACTTCCAATCGTCCCTACCTGATCAGGGCACTATATGATTGGTTGGTGGATAACGGGCAAACACCGTATCTACTAGTCAATGCCGAACATAGTGGTACCGTGGTGCCTGGTAAGTTTGTCGAAGACGGGCGTATCGTCCTCAATATAGACCCCTCAGCGGTCTCCAGTCTGGAGTTGGGCAATGAGTGGATCACTTTCAGTGCTCGTTTTGGTGGCGTAGCGGAAGAGATTCTTGTGCCCCCTGCGGCCGTGCAGGGCATCTACGCCAAAGAGAATGGTCAAGGTATGCTGTTCCCCGACGAAGATGCCGTCAATGGCGAAGGGCCGGATGATGACCCGGAACCGAACAAGCCAAGCGGGCGTCCGTCTCTCAAGGTGGTTAAATAGGCCTTCTAGTTGGCGTGCGTTTCACTCATCCAGTTGGTTAGGTTCCGGCAGATCAAGATGCAGACTGACATGCTGGTTACCCATCATCACCAAATAATCGGTTCGGCGACCCTGTCCTTCCAGGCTGTAGTCGAACTGGTACGTTCGCCGCAGTTTCAAGCCACTGCGCACCCAGCGTAACGTTAAGCGTTGCAACGCCATAGTTTGATCGAGAAACTGCACACCATAGCTTTCACAGGCATTCGCTGATCGCCATGGAAGGCTGAAAGCCGAGGCGATTAGTCCCCGATAGGCGTAGGCGCGGTTGTATGGCCGTAATTGTGACTGT
>JAHXHT010000037.1 GCA_025656435.1 Candidatus Thiodiazotropha sp. (ex Gloverina cf. vestifex)
GGTCGGGGCATAACGGCTGTCGCGTTGGCGAGTCGATTTTGGGGACTCGGATGTCCCAAAATCTTTCACGAGGTAGCGACACGCTTGGGAACCCATCGTCAATGCCCTCTCACGTATGGCCAATACCCTGAGGGAACCTTCTGCGCTGGCGCAACTCTATGAGAGTGACTTCAGAAATACACCGGGCGACCGGTTCTCTGCTACGACAGGACCTGGAGAAACAAAATCCCGGCAGACCTTGGCGTTTGTTACTGATGAACCAAGCCATTATTGCCACGCGTAGTCATCAGGCCGAGTTGATCGACGAAGCCTACCAGGTGCTGGTCGAAGCCCTGCCTGAAGAAGCTTTGCGGTTCTTCGAAGAGGGGATGCAGCAGATGGAGGCGCTAAACTATCCTGAGGTTGCCCGGCAGGTAGTGGAAAAATATTACAATCTTTGGAACATCCCGAAAACGCTGCACTAATTGAGACAATACAAGACCGAGCATGAAGTTTCTCGCCGATTTTTTCCCTGTCATTCTTTTTTTTCTGGCCTATCAATTCTTTGGTATTTATACGGCCACTGCAGTCGCCATCACCGCCTCTGTGCTGCAGGTGGGTTACAACTGGCTGCGAAACGGCAGCGTTGAGAAGATACACTGGATCACCCTGGCGATTCTGGTCGTCTTTGGCGGGCTGACCCTGCTGCTGCAGGATCGCACCTTCATCATGTGGAAACCGACGGTGATCAACTGGTTATTCGGACTGGTGTTGCTGGCCAGCCAGTTCATTGGCCAGAAAACCCTGATTCAGCGCATGATGGAGGGAAACATCGAGCTGCCCGACAATATCTGGCCACGGCTCAATCTTGCCTGGTCACTCTTCTTCATCATGCTGGGCTTTCTCAATCTCTATGTCGCCAATGACTTCTTCGTTGCCGAGGCCCAACTCATAGCACTCACCGGTCTCCAGCAGATCGATTTCGATCAATGTACAGCGCTGTTTCAGGGCGGCAACCTGGAGATGTGCAATACTGCACACTCTCTCGAACAGGGCTGGGTCAATTTCAAGCTGTTTGGCATGATGGGACTGACGCTTGCCTTCGCTATCCTGCAGGCTTTCTATCTCGCACGCTATATGCCGGACAATACCATCGAACAAGAGGAAAACTAACGTGTTTTACGCCATCCTTGCCGAGGACCGTGAAGACAGCCTGGAGCAACGACTCAAGGTACGTCCCAAACATGTCGAGCGACTGAAACAGTTACAACACGAGGGGCGCCTGCTGCTGGCCGGGCCACATCCCGCCATCGATGCGGAAGATCCGGGTCCGGCGGGCTTTTCGGGTAGCCTCATCGTGGCCGAATTTGATGATCTCACGAGCGCCAAAGCCTGGGCCGATGAGGATCCCTATATCAAAGCCGGGGTCTATGCCCGTGTCACCGTCAAACCCTTTAACAAAGCACTTCCTGCCTGACAACAGGAAACAGAAAAACCTCAATCATAAGTTTAAGGTAGATATGATTATGAAGAAACAGATCCTCCTCGCCGCACTCTGTAGCGCCGTGCTACTGGTTGGCTGTAACGAGACAGCTGACAAGGTGCCGACGGTGCCCGCACCGGCTAAATCAGAGACCGCCCAGGAGCAGGCGCCTGCACAAACAGACATGGACGAAAACACCTTGCTGACAGTCAATGGCGATCAGGTCAGCAAAGCGATGTACGGGCTCTATTTTCAAGACCGCATGCGTAACGTCCCCGATGCCCAGAACTCGCCTCAAATGCAGATGAGCGTGCTCAATGAGTTATCGAATGTACTGATTGTGGCGCAGGATGCCGAGAAGAAAGGTATCGATAAGCGGCCAGAGATCGAAGCAACTCTGACACTACTGAAAGCCAAACTGCTGACCCAGACGGTAATTCAAGAGTACGCTGAATCCCATCAGCCTACTGATGAACAGATCAAGACGTACTATGAAGCGGAGTACGCCAGCCAGGGAAATAAGGAGTACAAAGCCAGGCATATCCTGGTGAAGGAAGAAGAGGCAGCCAGATCACTCATCACAGAACTGGATGGCGGGGCAGACTTTGCCGAATCAGCAAAGACCCACTCCACAGACCCGACCGGAAAAAACGGTGGTGACCTGGGTTGGTTTGATCCCGCCCAAATGGTTCAACCCTTCTCCGAAGCTGTCGTTTCTATGGAAAAAGGCAGCTACACAAAGACACCGGTACAGACCCAGTTCGGCTGGCATGTGATCTTGTTAGAGGATAGCCGCGATACCGAGGCTCCCACACTGGACGGTGTACGTGGTGACATCATCACCAAACTGCAACAACAGTCATTGGCCGCCTACATGCAGGGATTACGTGATGAGAGCAAGATCATTTTCAACGAGATGAATGCAGTGAAGGCACAACCGGCAGAGAGTGCTGGTGCCGCGTCAGAAGAATCGAAGCCGATGGATGATAGTGCAGCAATAGAAGCAGCACCGGCAGTAGACACAAGCGCATCCACTGATGAGGCAAAACCCGCTTCAGAGTAAGCGTATCTCTTCCATAAAAAAGGCGGGCCTGGACCCGCCTTTTTTATTGCAGCTCGTAGGTTGGGCCGACAAAGGAGGCCCAACAACCCGCCTCACTATAACGCTTTTCATTTGAAAATATAGAGAACGACGTTGGGCCTCCTTCGTCGGCCCAACCTACAAACTGTGTGGAAGCTCAATCATCGGAGGGCGTCTTTACCTTGCCGATATTACTGATGGGCACCACCTTCGATTTGGGGGGTTCATCCACGAAATAGGGCCGCTCTTCCACGGTTCTGCCAGCGTCGTCAGCCAACTCCTTCTCCCGCGCCGTAATCAATCCGAGGCACTGTCGGATATCCTGAATCGTCTGTTCAGATAATGGATGTCTGAGACTCTTATGCTCAGGCGTCACTTCCCGAACGATGGAGGTGAGGACTTTGCGCATCACCATCATGATCTCACGCTCTTTGTTGGACGAATCACTCATTGCTCTACACACTCTGAATTCTGATAAATCCCCTGCTCCACCATTGATTGCTTCGATTTCGGTGCAGCGGAAACGTAATTGATGGTTTAGCTTAACGGAAGGTCAACCCCACATACCAGCGGGGATTCCCTCTTTACCCTTTGTGCCCTCAATGCTCGACAGATGGCTTCAGCAGATCCTGCAACCCAGTCTCATCGAGTATGGGAATATCCAGCTTCTCAGCTTTGGTACGTTTTGAACCTGCGGCTTCTCCCGCGATTACATAGTCAGTCTTTTTTGACACGCTCCCGGTAATCTTTGCACCCATGGCCTCCAGTTCGGTCTTGATCTCATCACGAGAACGGCTCAGTGTGCCGGTAATGACGATGGTTTTACCAAGCAGCGGCAGTTGATCCTCACTGACGCGTTCGACTTCCGGCCACTGCAGTCCTCTATCCAGCAATGCCGCTATCACATCCCGATTATGATCCTGCCGGAAGAAGGCGAGAATATGTTTAGCCACTACAGGCCCTACGTCCGGCGTCTGTTGCAGCTGTTCCTCATCTGCTTTTTGAATCGCTTCAAGGGTGCCGAACTGGCTGGCCAATGATTGGGCAGTCGCTTCCCCCACTTCACGAATTCCCAAAGCATAGAGAAATCGTGACAATGTGGTCTGCTTACTCTTATCCAGGGCATCAAGCAGGTTCTGTGCGGATTTTTCCGCCATTCGTTCAAGACCGCTTAGCTGTTCAAGACTGAGCGTAAAAAGGTCCGCCGGGCTATCTACCAGATGCTGCTCGACCAACTGCTCCACCATCTTATCGCCCAGGCCTTCAATATCCATCGCTTTACGTGACGCGAAGTGCTTCAAGGCCTCTTTGCGCTGCGCGGGACAGTAGAGCCCACCGGAGCAACGGGCAACTGCCTCCCTTTCGGGTTTATCGATATCCGACCCACAGATGGGACAATGTTTGGGAAGTGACACCGCCTCAGGACGATCGTCTCTTTCAGGATTAACCACCGAGACCACCTCAGGGATAACATCGCCCGCACGCCTAACGATAACAGTATCGCCTTGTCTCACATCTTTGCGTGCCACCTCTTCCATATTATGCAGCGTTGCATTGCTGACGGTGACACCGCCCACAAAGACAGGCTTCAGTCTGGCCACTGGGGTGACTGCACCCGTGCGGCCAACCTGGAATTCGATGGACTCGACACAGGTCAGCATCTCTTGTGCAGGAAATTTATAGGCTATGGCCCAGCGAGGCGCTCTTGAGACGGCACCCAGTTTCCGTTGCAGTTTTAACTGATCAACTTTAAATACCACACCGTCGATGTCATAAGGCAGGTCATCCCGCTGAGTGCTGATGCTCTGATAGTAGCGAATGCATGCTGCTACATCGGTGACAACTTCAGATACTGGGGATACAGGTAGCCCCCAATCCTTCAGTCGATCCATACTGGCGCTTTGGCTCTCGGCTATCTGGTCGCAAGAAACTTCGCCCAATCCGTAGGCGAAAAAACTCAATGGTCGCTTGGCAGTGAGTCGTGGATCGAGTTGCCGGAGAGAACCAGCTGCAGCATTGCGGGGATTAACGAAGGTCTTTTCCCCGGCATCTCTGGCACGCTGATTCAATGATTCGAAACCCTTGCGTGGCATGAACACTTCACCCCGTACTTCAAGCACGTCGGGCCATCCCTCTCCACTGAGTTTAAGCGGGATCGCCTTGATTGTTCTGACATTGCTGGTCACGTTTTCCCCACGGGTACCGTCCCCACGGGTCGCTCCCTGTACCAGTCTCCCATTTCCATAACGCAGATTGAGTGCCAGGCCATCAAGTTTGGGCTCAGCCTGGTAGCGAATCGGTTCTTCAGCGGAAAGCTTCAGCCGTTCCCGGATACGTCGATCGAAATCGGCCAGCTCCTCCTCATCGAATGCATTGTCGAGAGAGAGCATGGGTAGCTTGTGGGCCACTTCATCAAATCCATCGAGAGGCTTATCACCAACACGTTGAGTCGGGGAATCCGGGGTGATGAGATCCGGATATTGTGCCTCCAGCGTCTGCAACTCCCGCAGCAGACGGTCATACTCCACATCGGGAATGACCGGGGCATCAAACACATAGTATTGGCGATTGTGGTAGTCGAGCTCGGATCGCAGCACTTCCACTCGAAGCGCTGCGGATTGCGTCTTCTTCAACCCTTCCTCCGGGCTAACTGTATCTGACGTTTGTGCTCCATGATCCTTTCACGCAGGTGCTCAATGGTCTGCTTGGTCAATGCGCTATGTGTGTCATCCTGCAGATCGCCCTGCAGCATTGCCGATAAACGTTCAGCGGTGTAGAGCATGTCGGAGAAGATCATCAAACCATCGCCAGGCCCAGGTAACTGGGTAAAGAGCGTCAAACCGGGGGTGGAGAATTCCTGCATGGATTTGAGCGGAAATACACCCGGCTCCACCATGCTGGCAAGACTGTATAAAACCTTATTCGAGCCGTCCGATGACAGCCTCTGGTAGATCGCCAACTCTGACAGTTGCATCCCAGTCTCTTGCATCGCTTTCTCAATAGCAACACCATCGAATGGGGTCTTTTTCGTACGAATATTGATTTGGAGGATCAAATCAGGGACGTCTACCGGAGACTCTTCCTGTGCACTGAAGGTGAAGAGATCCTGTTGTTCCATCGATTCGGATGGCGAGCCCTCATCTGGCTCATCCATTGAGTCAGGTGAAAACTCCAGTTTGCTTTCGACCAGATTGTCGATACCCGGAATTGGGCTGTCATCAATCCTGATACTATCCAGACTCTCGGGCTCCTCATTGAAGGCCGAGTGTTTTCTTGCTCCTTCGAGCACCGAGCTCTCTGTTGTATCCGCCAGGTCCTCATCCTCAGCTTCGTAGGGTTCCGCATCCCCATCTTCGTAAGGCTCCGCATCCTCGTCTTCGTAAGGTTCAGTAGAAAATGATGGTTCAGTTGCCCTGGCATCAACGGCAGACTGCATCTTTTCAGTCACACGCCTGCGTGCCTGGGCGGATTCTTTTTTACGCCGCTGTGTTTCGTAGAGGTAGATCGCACCGAGAAAGATGACGCCGGCGACTAGCAGAACAATTCGCAGTATCGTGGCGTCCAATTCTATACGGCGGCAAGTTGTGCCGCCTCCTCCACATCGACGGTGACCAGACGAGAGACACCCGGTTCATACATGGTGACACCAGAGAGTTGATTGGCAATCTCCATGGTGATCTTGTTATGCGTAATGAAAATAAACTGTACCTGGTCCGACATGGACTTCACCATATCGCAAAAGCGGCCAACATTGGCATCATCCAGTGGCGCATCTACTTCATCGAGCATACAGAACGGCGCTGGATTGAGCTGGAAGATAGCGAAGACCATGGCCACGGCCGTGAGGGCTTTTTCCCCGCCCGAGAGTAGATGAATACTGGAATTGCGCTTACCCGGTGGGCGCGCCATGACGGTGACACCCGTATCGAGCAGATCCTCACCTGTCAGTTCCAGATAGGCGTGGCCGCCACCGAAGAGTCGGGGAAATAGCTCCTTGATCCCGGCGTTGACCTTGTCGAAGGTCTCCTTAAAGCGCGTACGGGTCTCCCGGTCGATCTTGCGGATGGCATTCTCCAGTGTCTCCAGGGAACTGCTGATATCCGCATGCTGTTCGTCAAGATACTTGAGACGCTCCGACTGCTCCTGAAACTCATCGATGGCTGCCAGATTGATTGGCCCCAGGCGCTGAATCCGCTGAGCCAGCGTTTCGGCTTTTTGATGCCAGGCCGTCTCATTGGCCTCTTCAGCCATCGTCTCGAACAGCGCTTCCGCATCGAGTCCTTCCTCGTGCAGCTGCTCCTGCAGGGTCTGACAACGAACATTGACTTCCTGACTCTGCAGGCGAGCCTGATTGAGTCGGTCCCGGCGCTCCTGTACCTGTTGTTCGACACGATGACGCTGCTGCTCCTTGTCACGTAGCTGGGCATCCACCTCCTCCAAAATACGGCGGACGTCAGCCAGCTCTTTCTCCACTTGTGCGCGTTCCGACAGCTTGAGATTCAGCGTCCCCTGCTGTTGTTCCAAAGGCGCTTCGCTGTTGGCCAGGGTCGATTTCAATTCGTCCCGCCGCTGTACCAGTTGCGTCAGTTGACTGCGCGCCCGCTCCAGATTCTGCACAAGAGAACCCTGGGCGGTTTTCATCGACTCCACTTGCAGTGCTGCCTGCTGGGTCATTGCACGCTGTTTGCTCAGCACTTCTCTGGCTTCATTGACCTTCTGGCGCAACTCATCACGGCTTTTCACCAGTTGCTCACGGCGCACACCGAGGGTCTCGATAGATTCCAGAGCAGCATGCAGACGCTGGCGCGTCTCTTCCATCAGGTCCTGATCGGAACGGATTTGCTCGGCGATTTCTGACTGATCGTGTTGCAGCTGCTCACGGCGCTGACGTAGATGCTCCGCACGGGTGCGCTTGGCGCTCAGGCTGGTGCGAATCTCCGAAAGCATCCGGTTGGTCTGGTTGAAAAGGTTTTGATTCTGCTCTCTGGCCTGTTCAGCCCGGCGTAGCGCATCTCTGCCATTTTCCAGGGATTGGGACAATTCATTGACCTCGATCTTCTGTTTTTCAAGCGTGCTTTTGAGCTCGCGCAGCTCCTCTTCTCGGGCCAACACACCTGCACTTTCGTCCTCTTCACGGGCGATTCTAAGCCACTGTCGCCCTAGCCAGACACCATCAGGTGTAATGACTGATTCACCCGGCTGCAACGATTGGCGGAGACACATGGCGTCCGCAAGATCTTCCGCCAGTCTGACACCACCCAACAGGCTCTGCAGGCTCCATGGAGCCTCTATCTTGGCAACCAGGGTCTCTGTCGATGATACATTCTCTGAGGTGATGCCTGAATCCGTATCCCATAACGTTAGCGCACCCTTCTCCAACTGAGGGAGCGTCTCTGCCAAGGCATCCAGACTCTCTACACAAACCGCCTGTAAATGAAAACCGAGCACGATCTCCACTGCCCGTTGCCAACGGGGCTCGACCTTCAGCTGTTGGGCGAGTCGGCTGGCTGACTGTAGCTGGCTCTGCTCCAGCCATTCAGCCACCTCACTCTCCTGCTTGCCCAATGCGGCCTGTTGCAGGGCTTCCAGTGAAGCCAGGCGTCCCCGGCCTGACTGCAGACTGCTTCGAGCCTGATCCAACCGGCCCGTGATTTGATTATTCGATTCCCGCTGGCGATTTATGACTTCGATTGAACCGGCAAGCTGGCTTTGCAGATCATCCACACCCGACTTCTTGGCGGACTCATCACTCTCAAGTGATGTGATTTCACTCAGCAATTGGCTGTCATCCAGACGACCCAGTTCCTCATCCAGTTTTTGCAGCCTGTGCTCCAGGTTTCCACCTTGCTGCTCCAGGTGATTGATGCGGGTACGCTCCACCTGCGCCAGCTGTGCCGGCTCTGCCGCTTGCTGGTTGAACTGATCCCATTCGGCCTGCCAGGACTGCATCTCACCTTCAGCCCCTGACAGGGCTTCTGATTGACGCTGCTCATCGTTTTGTGCCTGATCCAGCTTCGGCTGCTCGTCCTGGAGACTGGCATTGAGTTCCTGTAGACGCTGCTCATCCTGATCCCGATGGGATTCAGCCTCTCGCCAGGCCTGCTCGATCTGATCCAGATCTTGCTGTTGTTGTTTACGGTTGTCTCTGGCGAACTGGATCGCCTGTTCCAGTCCGGTGATCTCAGCACCCAGGGCATAAAAGCGCCCCTGTACCTCATTGAACTGATCGTTGACCTCGGTATGTTTCTCGCGGTCCGTTTCAATGGATGATTCGAGTTTTCGTTGATCGGCGAGCACCGCTTCAAGCTGGTTCTGCAGTTCAGCGATCTTACGCTCGCGCTGTTTTAAATCTTCATCGAGGGTTCGCCAACGCAGGGCCAGGAGCTCAGCTTTGACCTGCCGCTCCTCCTGCTTCAGTAACTTATATTTTTCCGCAGTGGCGGCCTGGCGTTGCAGATGCTGCAACTGCTTGGCCACTTCATCCCGAAGATCCGTCAGACGCTCAAGATTCTCCCGCGTATGGCGGATACGGTTCTCGGTTTCCCGGCGTCTCTCCTTATATTTTGAGATGCCGGCGGCTTCTTCCAGGAAGACTCTCAGGTCTTCTGGGCGGGCCTCAATAAGGCGGGAAATCATGCCCTGTTCGATGATCGAGTAGCTGCGCGGTCCCAGGCCTGTACCGAGAAAAAGGTCGGTGATGTCGCGTCGACGGCAACGTACACCATTCAGGAAGTAGAGTGACTGGCCGTCACGGGAGACTTGTCGTTTGACCGAGATCTGGTTGTACTGGGCGTACTGACCGCCGGCACGACCTTCAGCGTTATCGAAGAGCAATTCGATAACGGCAGAACCTACCGGCTTACGTGAACTGGACCCATTGAAAATGACATCCGCCATCGATTCGCCGCGCAGCATCTTGGCCGAGCTCTCGCCCATGACCCAGCGCACGGCATCGATGACATTGGATTTACCACATCCGTTCGGCCCGACGATGCCGACCAGATTACTGGGGATCGGAACCGTCGTGGGATCGACGAATGACTTAAAACCCGCGAGCTTAATTTTCTCCAGACGCATGGGCGGCTAAGATACACCAAAGTACGCAATTGATACAGGGGATCGGATAATTTCAGGCACTTTAACTTTACCTCATATCTTTTTGTTTTTTATGATAATTCAAACCAACGCTTCTGGTGATGGATTCGCTCACGTATAATCGCGCATCAATTGTGTGAAGAGTAACCAATATTATGCCAAGCCAGCCAAGCAAGGATCTCGAAACATTCCCGAATCCTCGTCCGGAACGGGACTATACCATCCGTATCAGCATCCCGGAATTCACCTGCCTCTGTCCTAAGACAGGTCAGCCAGATTTTGCAGAAATGACCCTCGAGTACGTGCCGGACAATCACTGCGTCGAACTCAAGGCACTGAAGATGTACATCTGGTCATTTCGTGATCAGGGCGCCTTCCATGAAGCGGTTACGAATGAGATCCTGGGAGATCTTATACAGGCGACGCAACCCCGTTTTATGCGCCTGACGGCAGAATTCAATGTACGGGGCGGTATCTACACCACCGTGGTTGTCGAGCATCGGGCCACGGACTGGATACCACCCTCTCCCGTCCAGCTCCCCTGAACCCTTGAAGTGCTATATCGGCATTGATCTGGGAACCTCGGGTTGCCGAGGTATCGCCATCGGTGAACAAGCCCGGGTGATTGCTGAAAGCAGCATCGCATTACCGCTACCGGAATCACCCCATCCAGGTTATAGCCAACAGGATCCCCAGCTTTGGTGGGATGCGGTGATGCGGATACTCCAAGTATTGGGGCAAGCCTGTCAGGGCAATACCCTCGAGGCTATTGCCGTAGACGGCACATCCTCGACACTCCTGCTCAGTGATGACAGGGGTACACCATTGACCGATGGATTGATGTACAACGACAGCCGCGGTCACGATACCCTCTCTCGACTGAGAATGCTGGCGCCGACTGGTAGCCCGGTACTGAGTGCCTCATCAAGCTTCGCGAAGCTACTACATCTCAGCAAGACAATTTCGACAAGGCCGATTCACGCTCTGCATCAAGCCGATTGGATCATGGGCAAGTTATGCAACCGGTTCCCGCTAAGTGACGAAAACAACTGCCTCAAGCTCGGTTACGATCCCGTCAACCGACACTGGCCGTCATGGATGAAAGCGCTGGATCTCCCCGAAGAAAGTCTGCCAAAAGTTTATCCAAGTGCGACAGCCGTTGGTACGCTGTGCAAAGCTGTTGCTGTAGAAACAGGGCTTCCAACAACAATGAAGGTAGTAACCGGCACCACGGACAGTAATGCCGCCTTTCTCGCCACCGGCGCCAGTGAAATTGGCGACGCCGTCACTTCACTGGGCAGTACGTTAGTACTAAAAATTCTCTCAGACACACCGGTGTTTGCCTCGGAATTCGGCATCTACAGCCATCGCATGGGCGATCTTTGGCTGGTTGGCGGCGCATCGAATAGCGGTGGCGCCGTCTGTCGTGCCTTCTTCACCGACGAGCAGATGATCGAGCTTTCAGCGCGACTCGAACCCACTCAGCCCACAGGACTCGAGTATTATCCCTTGCTGACACCTGGAGAGCGTTTCCCCGTCAATGACAGGGAGTTTCCGCCCAAACTCACACCAAGACCGGAAAGCGATGTCAGCTTTTTTCAAGGCATACTGGAAGGTCTAACCCGAATTGAGCACGACGGATACCGGCTGCTGCATCGCTTGGGTGCACCGAAACCGCAACGGATTCTTTCCATCGGTGGTGGTGCCGCCAATGAACCCTGGCGAATAATGCGTGAATCGGCCATCGGCATCCCCATCACCCGCGCAGCACAGCAGGCAGCAGCGTATGGGGTAGCTTTGTTGGCCAGACAAGGAGGAATGAGTTAAGCGTTGTGAGTGAGCCTACCTCGCACCTTTTGCCAGCAACACAACCTCTACCGTTTCGATAAGAATAATCAAGTCGAGAAATGGCCCACTGTTCTTGAAGTAGTAGAGGTCGTACTCCAGTTTCTTACGGTTATCGGTCTCATCCGCTGCATAGTGATGCATCAGTTGCGCCCAACCGGTTATACCCGGTTTCAACCTGTGGCGTTCATTGTAATAGGGTAACTGCTGGCTTAGGGCACGGACAAATTCTGGACGTTCAGGTCGGGGGCCGACCAGGCTCATCTCTCCCTTCAATACATTCATCAACTGCGGCAGTTCATCAAGCCGCGTCTTGCGTAAAAAATTCCCCAACCGAGTCACGCGGCTGTCGTTTACGGCAGCCCATCGAGGTCCGGTGCCCGATTCAGCATTTACCCGCATACTTCTGAATTTGTAGATCGTGAAGAGTTTTCCGTTCCGTCCTACTCTCACCTGCCGGTAAAATACAGGATCACGACCAACCGTTGAGATAAGGCTGGCCATCGCAACCATCAATATCACGGGGGAGAAGAGAATCAGCATAGACAGGCTTATCAGGATATCAACAGTACGCTTAAAATAGATCAGCATCAATCCATTGTAGAAACCGCTGGAAAAGAAGATCCAACTCGGATGAAGTTGATCAATCTTTATGACGTTTTCTTCTTTTTCATAAAAACTCAAAAGATCCAGTATCTCCACACCCTTCATTTTACAGTCGATCAACTCATTAACTGGTAGCCCTCTCCTCCTGTCGTCCACCGCGATCACAATCTCATCCACCGCCATGCGCTCGACAATGTTAAACAGGTGCTGATCTTTTGGGATCTGGCGATTATCATCGATGAGACAAACAGCATCCCCCAAATCGATGAAACCAACCACAATAAAACCGAGTGTTGGATCATCAGATTGTACCAACTCAATTCTGTCAGCATTGATCCCGGTACCCAGCACAAGCACACGACGTTTTCTGGAATCGGCTTTGGTTAACCTGACAAAGGCAGAACGGAGTATCAATACACCGGCCATTGAAAACAGCAGGGCGAGAACAAACTCCGTAAGGGGCAGTGTCAGAGAGTCGAATATGGTGAAAACCAGACTCATCAACAACCCACCCACTAGAAATGAGAGCAATAAACGAATGAGGAAACCGGATGCACGCTCCAATACACCCCGCTGATAAAGCCCCAGTGCGATCATTGAGGCTAACATGACAGCAGCGTAGATCGTCGCGAGGTGAGAAACCTCAGATCCGAGAGGTGCTCCCGACGTTTCAGAAAAATTGCGCTGGTAGAAATCGGCAAACCAGATAGACAAGACGAAACAGAGGGTTTCAAACAGGGCGAGCAGCAGAAAGGATTTGGAAATGAAATAGCCAAACAGCTTAATCATTGGCAGTGTCCAAATCGTGTGTTTAAAACAAAGTTCATGAATAAAAAATCAAGACAACTGATCTATCGGTCCCAAACTGGAGCATCATTCTATACTGCCAGGGAAGACAAAGCACCCGCCTTACTCAGATGGGCAGTAGACAATCACTCACCATCTGGCTCTGCGGCAGAATCTCTAAAGGGTTCAGTCACTTTCATAACACCTATGTACACTGACGCCAGCTCAGAATAAAAAAGTTCACAATCTCCCCTGTGTTGAAAATGCATAAGCGCCATAACCGACTACTCTGTTTTTATCTCCGGCGGTATCCCCCGAACTTCTGAGGTCAACGATTTCAGCCTTAAGACCTAGGGAAGCTCTGAACGAATCCATCGATTGAGGGATAATGGTGCACATTCTAGGCCAATCATTATATAGACCCCATGAAGCAAACAAC
>JAHXHT010000038.1 GCA_025656435.1 Candidatus Thiodiazotropha sp. (ex Gloverina cf. vestifex)
TAACAGTCACAATTACGGCCATACAACCGCGCCTACGCCTATCGGGGACTAATCGCCTCGGCTTTCAGCCTTCCATGGCGATCAGCGTATGCTGAATCACATTTTTCACAACTGGGCAGGTCACTCGTATTTCTCTCTTATTGCCTAACAGGGAATGATCTACTTGGCCCTGCTTTCAGATTATGCCATCAATATTAACTATGAAGACCTCTTTCATTCCTGATTTTTTTCTCTTCTACTAAACAGATTGTGTCGACTCAAATCTCCGCCAACAATCGATCGATCATCGAACTCGCCTGCCCCAGATAACCGCTGCCGAACAGATTCAGATGGTTGAGGATATGGTAGAGGTTGTAGAGTACTTTACGGGTTGAGTATCCGGATTCCAGCGGCCATGACTCCCGATAGGCATCGTAGAAGGCGTTACCGAACCCGCCGAAGAGTTCTGTCATGGCCAGGTCAGCCTCGCGGTCGCCGTAGTAGACAGCAGGATCGTAGATGACCGGGTTGCCTTCTTGATCGTAGGCCATGTTGCCACCCCAAAGGTCTCCGTGGAAGAGTGACGATTGGGGTTCGTGATCAATCAATACATGGAAGCCTTCCAACAGCCGTTCGCCGCTACGCTGGAGACTGCCGCCGTAGCCGTTGCGGGTGGCCAGTTTCAGTTGGAAGCCGAGCCGTTGATCGTGCCAGAAGTCGATCCAGCTATTGTTCGGTTTATTGGGTTGAGGCGTGGAGCCGATGGTGTTGTCACCATGCCAGCCGAAACTTTTCCAGCTCGCCCGGTGCATTTCAGCCAGTTGCCGGCCCGCTTTCGCACTGCCGTCCCGGCCGGCGTGCCCCATATCTATATATTCCATTACCAGATAGGGCTGCCCTTCGGCGATGCCGCTGCAGAGGGGTTTGGGCACCCGGATGGTTTGGGTTTCCGACATGGCCTGGAGCCCGTCGGACTCCGCCTCGAACATGTCTATCAGGGAGGCGCTGTTCAGTTTGACGAAGTAGGCCCGATCCCCATCCATCAGGCGAACCGCCGTGTTGATACAACCGCCACCGATGTGCCTGGGCTCCAGGGGGTCGAAGCGTGTGCCGGTGACCTGGGCGATGTGTTCCGCGATGATCTGCCATGGTTGCATGAGCCGCACTCCTTTTCGACGGTCGGTGCCTGATCAGAATATCAGGCGAACCTACCGAATGTCTCTTTTTTACGACACCAAAGAAATAGCCGAGTTTTTAGCTCTGTTTTTCTGGTATGTAAGTGGTTACTGACCGATTGACTGAAGGTTTATGCACATCGTTAAGATTGTTGCAACACAATATTCATGGTTAATACCTCACCACACCATAAGCATGCATTAATATAGCGCAACTCTTTGTTATAAAAGAACTTAACAAAGTTGTTGAATATTTGGTCAATTCAACACAATTCCAATACAAACAACGCTTTCACGGCTTTCACCGGATATTATGCACAAAGTTATCCACATGATCTGTGGAAAAACCCTTTTCGCATGTCAGGACAGTCACTTAACCATTTTTAGACCGATTTTTTTGCAACCATGATACAGTCGCGCCATGGTTTCTGAGCCCATACTTCGCATCGCCCTCTCCGGACCTTTACGCACCCTGTTCGACTATCTGATGCCCGTGGGCATGTCTCAATTGCCCACCATCGGCACCCGCTTTCAGGTACCCTTCGGCAGAGGCGGCCGGACTGGTCTCTTGGTAGGTATCAGCAACAGCAGTGAGCTACCCCGGGAACGTCTCAAGCGGGCGACCAGGCAACTCGACGATGGGCCGCTGCTGAACGAGAAGGAGATGCGGCTGCTGCAGTGGGCTGCAGACTACTATCAGCACCCGCTGGGGGATGTGGTCTTTCAGGCATTGCCGGTCAATCTTCGCAAGACGCGATCAATCTCTTTGGCCCGGCCCGAGGCATGGCGGCTATCAGCCACCGGTCGGCAGGCCGATATTGAAAAGCTCTCCCGCGCACCCAAGCAACTGGCCGTGATGCAGACCTTGTCGGTCCATGCTGACGGGCTATTAAAGGCTGAACTCATTGAGTCGTCAGGTGCTTCGGATAGTGTTTTGCGTAGTCTCAATGCGCGGGGCTGGATCGAGCGCTGTCATCTGACACCATCGAATCAATGCGATGATAACGAACACCTTCGGCATCCGTTAAACCCGGCCCAACAGGCTGCTGTCGATCAGGCCAGCGCCAAGTTGAATGAATTCATACCCTTTCTGTTGAACGGTGTGACCGGCAGTGGCAAGACCGAGGTCTATTTGTGTCTAATCGAAGCCGCTGTGGCTCAGGGACGACAGGCGCTGGTGCTGGTACCGGAGATCGGTCTGACCCCGCAACTGATGGACCGTTTCAGAAGGCGTCTCGGTCACCGGGTTGCCCTGCTCCATTCCGCGTTGGCGGATGGTGAGCGCGAGGCGGTCTGGCATGACCTGCGCCTTGGCAATAAACAGGTGTTACTGGGGACCCGTTCGGCTGTCTTCACTCCTATGCCCGATCTTGGGCTGGTGGTGGTCGACGAGGAACATGATCTCTCCTATAAACAGCAGGAGGGTTTTCGATACTCCGCTCGTGATCTGGCTTTGGTTCGGGGACAGCAGGCCGGTTGTCCGGTGTTGCTCGGTTCGGCAACCCCTTCCCTGGAGTCGTTGCGTAATGCCGAAGAGGGCCGCTACCAACAACTCGATCTGCCGAACCGGGTGGCCGATGCCAGCCTGCCCGACATGCATCTCATCGACATCCGATCCGTGCCGCTGGATGGCGGTCTCTCACCGGCCATGATCAACGAGATCAGGACAGCCCTCCCCAATAAAGAGCAGGTGATGTTGTTTCTCAACCGGCGCGGCTATGCGCCCATGCTGACCTGCCACGCCTGTGGCTGGCTGACCGATTGTCCTCGCTGCGACGCCCGCATGACCCACCATCGAAAGCAGAATATGCTCTGGTGCCACCATTGCGGCCATCAGCGTCGTGTGCCTCAGCAGTGTCCCGAATGCGGCAGCCCGGATCTTCGCGCCATCGGCCAGGGTACGGAACAGATTGAGGACCGACTGGGAAATCTTTTTCCTGGGGTGCCGCTGGCGAGAATCGACAAGGACTCCACCAGTCGTAAGGGGGCATTGGAAAAACTCCTCGATGGCATTCACTCAGGCGCCTATCCGCTGCTGCTGGGTACACAGATGCTGGCTAAGGGACACCACTTTCCTGACGTCACTCTGGTGGGAATACTCGATGTGGATCAGGGTCTGTTCGGCGCCGACTATCGGGCGTCGGAGAGAATGGCGCAATTGATCCTACAGGTAGCTGGGCGGGCAGGACGGGCGGCACGTCCAGGGCGGGTGCTGATCCAGACCCGTCACCCCGAACATCCTCTGATGCAGATACTGACTCGACAAGGATATGGCGCCTTCTCCAAAGAGGCTTTGGCTGAACGTCGGCTTGCACTCCTGCCTCCTTTTTCTCACCAGGTATTGATCCGGGCGGAGTCGACCAAGGCGAATGATCCCATCGAGTTTCTTCACCGCGCAGCAACCGTAGGCAAGTCACTGAACGGTGCCGATCAGATTGAGCTTTGGGGGCCGGTACCGGCGCCAATGGAGCGCAGGGCGGGTCGTATACGGGCCCATCTGCTGGTGCAGTCGAGTCAGCGCAAGCCGCTGCACCAATGGCTTGCCCAGTGGGTACCGGAATTGATCACGCTCCCTGAGGCGCGCAAAGTCCGCTGGTCTATCGATGTGGATCCGATGGAGATGCTTTAGATTTTATTGATGCGGCCTGACGCACCTTCTCTAAAACAAATCAAAGCCTATCGGCAATCTCTGCTGCAATCATATTGAGATCCTCATGGCGCACATCCTTGCCGGTGACGAGGAAGATCACGAAACCGCCGATGTTCTTCGCATGACCACCGATACGCTCCAATGCCCGAAGCGCGAGCACGATATCAACGGCATGACCGACACTTCTGGAATCTTCCATGATAAAGGTTGAGAGACGCCGCAGGGCATCGCGAAACTCTTCATAGAGCGTCTCGTCTCTTTTGATCACTTCCAAAGCTTTATGCAGATTCAACTCGGAGAATGCCTCCAGACTCTGCACCAACATCTGGTCAACGAATTCCGCCATGCTGTAGATATCACGCAGAATCTCATTGCCCGGCGGGGTCTTGCCGTTGTCGAAAAAGTGGATAGTGAGATTGGCGATCTTTCGTGCCTCGTCACCTACCCGCTCAAGGTCTGCGATTGTCTTCTGTACGGTGAGGATATCACGCAAGTCCTTGGCCACGGGTTGACGCTTGGCGATGAGCCGGATGATCTCTTCGTCAGCCTGTACATCGATTGCGTTCAATTTCTGATCACGGTCGATGACCTGGCCGGCCGCCTTGGTATCTTCTTCCTTCAGGGTCTTGACCGCACGCCGCAACTGATCCAATCCCAACTCACCCAGTTTGATTGCCAACTGGTTGATGGTCTTCAACTCTTGATTGTAGGCCTTTACGGTATGTCCGCTAATCATCTCATTCATGCTCTGCTCACCATCAGCCGAAGCGGCCGGTTATATAGTCTTCCGTCAGTCTGTGTCGCGGGGCAGTGAAGATTTGGTCCGTCTCTCCCACTTCGATCAATTTGCCGAGATGAAAATAGGCCGTGCGTTGACTCACCCGTGCCGCCTGCTGCATGGCGTGGGTGACGATGGCGATCGTATAGTTCTCGCGCAGCTCATCGATCAACTCTTCGATTTTTGCCGTGGCGATGGGGTCGAGTGCCGAACAGGGTTCGTCCATCAGAATCACCTCCGGGCTCACCGCAATGGCGCGGGCAATACAGAGGCGCTGTTGCTGTCCACCGGAGAGACCGGTACCCGGATGGTCGAGACGATCCTTGACCTCTTCCCAGAGACCCGCTTTTTTCAGCGAAGTCTCGACGATCTCATCGAGATGATCCTTGTTGTCGTTCAGTCCGTGGATTCTCGGACCATAACCGATGTTGTCGTAGATCGATTTGGGAAAAGGGTTTGGTTTTTGGAACACCATACCCACGCTTGCGCGCAGGGGAACAACGTCGAGTCCGCCGTCATAAATATCCTGACCCTCCATCTTGATCTGGCCGGTGACCTTGCAGATGTCGATGGTGTCATTCATGCGATTGAGGCAACGCAGAAAGGTCGACTTGCCACAACCGGATGGGCCGATCATTGAGATCACCTGGTGTTTGGCAATATCAAGATCGATATCGAATATCGCCTGCTTGTCGCCATAGTAGACATTGACGTTACGACAGGTCATGCGGGGATCATCCACATAGATGTCGCCGACGGTGCCGCTACTTTGACTCTCTTTCAAAACTTGCATACCGACCTCTGCACCTGAGCCTGTCTTTAGCTCACGGGCAATCGTGCTACTACGGTTGATCACTTCATCCACTTTTCACCTCGCTTGCGTCCTGCTCACCAGCGACGCTCAAATTTCTTTCTCAGCCAAACGGCCAGCAGGTTCATGCTGATCAAAAAGACCAGCAACACCATGATGGCTGCCGAGGTTCTTTCGACGAAAGCACGCTCAGGGCTGTCTGCCCAGAGATAGATCTGCACCGGCAGTACCGCAGACGGATCCATTGCGCCGCCTGGGATGTCCACAATGAATGCCACCATGCCGATCATGAGAAGCGGAGCTGTCTCACCCAGCGCCTGAGCCATGCCGATGATGGTGCCGGTCAGCATGCCGGGCAGCGCCAAAGGCAGCACATGATGGGTAATTGTCTGCATCGGTGACGCACCTACACCTAAGGCCGCTTCTCTAATTGAAGGCGGCACCGACTTGAGTGCAACACGGCTGGCGATGATGATGGTCGGCAGCGTCATCAGGGCGAGCACAAGACCACCCACCAGGGGCACCGAGCGGGGCAGGCCGAAGAAGTTAATAAAAACCGCCAGGCCCAGCAGACCGAAAACAATGGACGGTACAGCTGCCAGATTGTTGATGTTGACCTCGATGAGATCGGTCCATCGATTCTTTGGTGCAACCTCTTCCAGATAGACCGCTGCTGCCACACCCACGGGAAAAGAGATAGCCAAACAGATCAGCAAGGTAAAGAAAGAACCAACGGCCGCACCCTTGATACCTGAGAGCTCCGGTTCACGCGAATCACCAGCAGCAAAGAAAGTGGTATTGAAACGTTTCTCGACACGCCCATCTTCCTGCATTCCCTGAATCCAGGACAGCTGGTCATCTTTGATACGCCGGTCGCTTTCAGGCAGGCTCAAGTCGATGTGGCCTTTGATGAGCATATCCACATCATCATCGGCAGGCACCCAGATGCTCTCCCGCTGACCGATCACCGACGGATCCTGCATGACCCGCTCACGTATCTGAAACGCGGCGCCGGTACTGATCAGCCCGTAGAGTTTCTTCTTATCGCGACGGTTAGTCACAGAGGGGAATAGCTCTCGCATGGTCGCTTTGACCAACCCGCCATAGTGACCGGCAGAGAGCACATCGGGATCGGTCTCTCCCACCGGCGCGATCACCTCAGGATCATAAAATACGTCCAGTTTGACGAAGGTCTGCTGGAATGCCGTGTAACCATTGGCGAAGATGCTGATAAAGAGGAACGAGACGAAAAGCAGTCCCATCAGAATAGCGCCCAGACCAAGTCGCTTGAAGTTTCTCTCCTGACGATAGCGACGTGCCAGGCCCTTTTCGACCCGCGACATGCTGCGCTCATGCTGTTGTTGCTGCTGCTTATTCATACTGTTCACGATATTTGCGCACGATATGCAGTGCGATCATGTTGAGGGCCAGGGTGATGACAAACAGCACCAGGGCCAGAGCAAACGCAGCCAGGGTCTTGGCACTGTCGAACTCCTGATCGCCGACCAGCAAAGTGACGATCTGCACCGTGACGGTGGTGACTGCTTCCAACGGATTGGCCGTGAGATTGGCGGAGAGCCCAGCAGCCATCACCACGATCATGGTTTCGCCGATGGCACGTGACACCGCCAGCAGAACACCGCCCACAATGCCAGGCAACGCCGCGGGAACAATCACCTGACGGATGGTCTCTGAACGGGTAGCACCCAGACCGTAAGAACCGTCCCGCATAGCCTGCGGCACCGCATTGATAACATCATCAGACAGGGATGAGACAAAGGGGATGATCATTATGCCCATGACCACTCCTGCCGCCAGCGCAGACTCGGATGAGACACCCAGACCCAATGTGGCCCCCATATCGCGAAAGAACGGCGCGACCGTCAATGCAGCGAAGAAGCCGTAAACCACGGTTGGTATTCCTGCCAAGACTTCCAAGACCGGCTTGGCCAGACTGCGAAAATGGCGGCCGGCGTACTCGGCCATATAGATGGCGGACAACAACCCGATCGGTACCGCAACAACCATCGCGATCAGTGTAATCAGGAAAGTACCGGCAAACAGGGGAATGGCGCCAAAGACCCCCGAAGAGCCTACCTGATCAAGCCGGATGGCAGTCTGTGGCGACCACTCCAAACCAAAAATAAAATCTGTAACCGGAATCTGTTGAAAGAACCGGATCGACTCGAACAGCACCGACAAAACAATGCCGATGGTAGTAAATATCGCCAGCGTGGAGCTGGAGAGGAGAAAGAAGTTCACCGCTTTCTCAACGCGATTTCTCGCCCGTTGCTGTCGGCTGATGGAACGGTGTGCGATATAACCAGCCATGATCGCCAGCGAAAGCGCTACCACAAACATAGCCATGTTGCTGATGCTCTGCAGTCCCGCGTAGTGATCCGCCGCCTGCTGCATATTCTCGTCCACGGTGGTGGAGACGATATCGCCTGTGGCCAGATTGCGGATATCGTTGAGTACCAGGTTCAGGCGTTCCGGCGGCAGGTTTTGCGTTTCCTGCGGCAGCGAATCCACCACCAGACTGGTCACTACCGAACCTTCGAAAGAGATCCAGACAACCAGCAGCAGTATTGCCGGTATCCCACACCAGAGCGCGGTATGCAGTCCGTAGTAGGACGGCAGCGAATGCAGGTCTCTGACTCGGCCGGAGACCAGATTCAGAGAACGCTTCCTACCCAGGTAGTACGCCAGGGACATCAATCCTAACAGTACGATAATCAGTGTGGAGGTATGCATTACAACTTCCAGTAAAAAAAAGCGGCTGTTTGTTACAACAAACAGCCGCTTCCTTGCAGCTTAGTACCGGTATCAGAGGTTGAGGTTTTTCAATCCATCAACATCGCTCTTGAAGGCCTTACGTTCTTCAGTAGGCATCGGGATCAGACCCTTGTCGGCCAGATAGCCTTCGTCACCCCAGGCTTTATCGCTGGTAAACTCAGCCAGGTATTCGTTGATACCGGGGATCTTGCCCACGTGAGCTTTCTTCACGTAGAAGTAGAGCGGGCGGGAAACCGGATAGCTGCCGTCGGCGATCAGCTCGAAGGTCGGCGCAACACCGTCAACCAGTGAGCCCTGTACCTTGTCAGAGTTCTGGTCCAGGAAGCTGTAACCGAAAACACCCAGGGCGCCTTTGTTGGCTTCCAGCTTCTGCACGATCAGGTTGTCGTTTTCACCGGCTTCGATGTACTTGCCGTCTTCACGCACGGTGTGACAGATAGATTTGTACATCTTCTTGTCTTTCTTCTTCATGGCCTTGATCCAGCCAATCTTCTTACAGCCACCTTCCATTGCCAGCTCTGCGAAGGCATCACGGGTACCGGATGTGGGAGGAGGACCCAGCACTTCAATAGCCATGTCAGGCAGGGAGGCGTTTACCTCCTTCCAGGTCTGGTAGGGATTGGCCACCAGCCTGCCACTCTCAGACGCTTTAGGATCCGGCACTTCTTTGGCCAGAGCCAGGAAGATGTCCTTACGAGTCACAGAGAACTGCGGTGCAGCCTTGGAGTTGGCCAGCGCAATACCGTCGTAGCCGACTTTCACTTCGATAATATCGTTGATGCCGTTGCCGGCACATCGCTCGACTTCAGACTTCTTGATACGACGGGAAGCGTTGGTGATATCGGCATGCTCGACACCCACACCGGCGCAAAACAGTTTCAGACCGCCACCGGAACCAGTGGATTCGATCTTGGGTGTCTTGAACTTGGAAGTTTTACCGAACTGTTCTGCCACCACAGTGGCGAACGGATAGACAGTGGAGGAACCCACCACGTTGATGTAATCGCGGGCGGAGGCCATGCCAACAAAACCGGTCAACGAGAGGGCGACCGCAGCTGAGATCAGCTTCTTCATAACGTTTCTCTCCTTTTAGAGATAATGATTACCAGATAATTTGGTATTTAGTTTGAACTTGGGTTGTGCAGAGAATAGGTCGCAGATGTGACCATTCGATGAGGGAGAAATGCCAGTTTTGTTACCGTCGCGTTTACGCCGTTAGGATTTGGCAGAAAACCGGTATCCGGCCCCACGCACTGTCTGCAGCACGCTCTCTTTCCCTCTCGGCTCCAGGGCTTTTCGCAGGCGGCGGATATGCACATCCACGGTGCGCTCTTCGATGTAGACGTTGGTGCCCCAGACCCGGTCTAGCAACTGACTACGGGAGAAGACCCGCTCACGATGGGTCATGAAATGTTGCAACAGGCGGAACTCAGTGGGTCCGAGTTCAACGGTTTCTTCATCTGCTGTCACCCGGTGACTCACCGGATCGAGCACCAGGCCGTTGCACTCCAGGGACTCCCCCGCCAACAACGGTGAAACCCGTCGCAATATGGAGCGAATTCTGGCCAGCAGCTCACGGGCAGAAAAGGGTTTGGTCACATAGTCTTCGGCGCCGATATCGAGTCCGCGAACCTTATCGCTCTCTTCGCCTTTTGCCGTGAGCATGATGATGGGTATCGACTCAGTCTCACTGTCGCTTTTCAGATGTCCGGCCAATTCAATGCCGCTCATGCCCGGTAACATCCAGTCGAGCAGGATCAAATCGGGGCGGGATTTTCGGATCAGGCTGATCGCCTGGGTGGCGTCTTCCGCAAAATCGGCCTGAAAACCCTCCTGCTCAAGGATGAAACGCAACATTTCACCAACAGCCGGCTCGTCATCAACCGCAAGAATTCTTGGCATTGTCATCTCAGCATCCATCATGACTCATAATGCGCCACATTAAACCGGAGCTTTGTTACACAACGATGACAGCTATCTCATTAATTTGCAGACAGATTACAGATGATTTTCGACTGGCTCAGTTTGCAGAAGCTGTGTGATCCCAGTGGGTCGGGCACTACCCGCCAGTACCGATTCATATAGGTCAGGCTGGGGTTTCCAGAGCATGACACCGATACCATCGGCCTGCGAATGGCTGACGACTCCCATGATTTCCCATAAGCGGCCATCGCGGAAGATCTTCAGCTCTACCAATGCCCCCGTGAGCAGAGACAAGTTTTGGGTTTTCAGGTAGATACCCTGACTTGAACAATTGACCGCCTTTGCCGGAAATGCCCGCTGCTTGCGGTAACGGATATAAACATCCCCGCTCATCGGATAACGCTTGCTGTATCTTCTCTCTACGGCCATCTTCTCTTTCTCCAATTTCATGACGGGAAAGTCTAGGCAGGCCAGGTGACAGATGCATGACAATAGAATGAATCCTTTCTGACAGGTGCACTCCCCTGAAGAGGCCGATTCCTGTTATCCTTGCCGCCCTTGTAATAGCTCTTAAGACAACCGAGATGAAGACGCAGATCGAGCAACTGGTTTCCGCCGCGCTGCAACAGCTTGCCAGCGACGGTTTCCTCCCACAGGACACCCTGCCAAGCCCAAAAATCGAGCGCACCCGTGACAGCCGCCACGGCGATTTCGCGACCAATGTGGCGATGATCCTGGCCAAGCCGGCGCGAAAAAATCCCCGGGAAATCGCTCAGGCAATACTCGAGGCCTTGCCTGCCTCCGATCTGGTGGAACGCTGTGAGATTGCCGGCCCCGGCTTTATCAATTTCCACCTGGCATCTACTGCCTATCATCGCTTGATTCCCTATATTCTGGAGCAGGGCCACGACTACGGCCGTAGTCAGATCGGTGCGGGCAAGCGAGTACAGGTGGAGTATGTCTCTGCCAATCCCACTGGACCGCTGCATGTGGGCCACGGCCGTGGCGCCGCTTATGGTTCCGTGGTTTCTGACCTGCTCTCCGCGGTGGGCTTCGACGTACACCGCGAATATTACGTCAATGACGCCGGCCGGCAGATGGATATCCTCGCTACATCGGTGTGGCTGCGTTATCTGGAGCTGTGCGATGAGGCGCTGACTTTCCCTGCCAATGGCTACAAGGGCGACTACGTCTGGGATATTGCTGCCACCCTGCACCGCGACCATGCTGAGGCTTATAAGCATGCGACAGAGGAGATTTTCAAGGACATCCCCGCTGACGAGCCCGCCGGTGGTGACAAAGAGGTCCATATCGACGGCCTGATCGAGCGGGCCAAATCACTCCTGGGAGACAACCGTTACCGCTTCGTCTTCGAGCTGGGGCTGAACACCATCCTGGACGATATCCGTGACGACCTCTCTCTCTTCGGCGTCAATTACGACCAGTGGTACTCCGAACGCAGCCTCACCGAGAGCGGCGCTGTGAACAAGGCCATCGAGCGACTGCGCGCCAGCAGCTATCTCTATGAAAAAGCCGGGGCGCTCTGGTTTCGCTCCACCGATTTCGGCGATGAGAAAGACCGGGTGGTGGTGCGCGACAACGGGCAGACCACCTATTTCGCTTCCGACATCGCCTACCACATGGACAAGTTAGAGCGGGGCTTCGAGCGGGTCATTGATGTCTGGGGTGCTGATCATCATGGTTATGTACCACGGGTCAAGGCAGCCCTGCAGGCATTGGGTGACGATCCGACCAAACTTGATGTCCTGCTGGTACAGTTCGCCATCCTCTACCGGGGTGGAGAGAAGGTGCAGATGTCGACACGCTCGGGCCAGTTCGTGACGTTGCGGGAGCTACGGAAAGAGGTAGGCGCTGATGCCGCCCGCTTCTTCTATGTCATGCGTAAATGTGAACAGCATATGGACTTTGATCTCGATCTGGCGAAATCACAGTCAAGCGACAATCCTGTCTACTACGTACAGTACGCCCATGCACGAATCTGTAGCGTACTGCTGCAGGCAGCGGAGCAAAAAATCACATTTGAAACCAATCCTGCTGCAATCGACTACAGCCGACTCAGTGAATCACACGAACAAGAACTGATGGCCAACCTGTCACGCTACCCGGAAATCGTCGAGGCCTCTGCATTGAACGAAGAGCCTCACACGCTGACTCATTACCTGCGTGAATTGTCCAATGACTTTCATACCTATTACAACGCGCACAAGTTCCTGATAGACGACACGGTGCTACGAGACGCCCGTCTCCAGTTGACCCTGGCGACCCGGCAAGTATTGCGGAACGGTCTGAACCTGTTAGGCGTCAGCGCGCCGGAGAAGATGTAACCCATGGCGGACTACAAACACCGTGCCGGCTCTAAAAAGAAGAGCCAGGGTCACAGCAGCTGCAGTATCTGGTTTTTTGGCGGTGCCATCACCGGCGCCTTCGTCGTCGGTCTGCTCTGGCTCAAACTGGGTGGCGATCTCGGCAACGCGCCTGTACCCGGCATCACCAAATCGAATTCATCCTCTACCGCTCCGAAATCCAATGCCCCCAAACCGACTTTTGAGTTCTATACCATTTTGCCGGAAATGGAAGTTGTCATCCCCGATGAGGAGCTGATGGCACCGGAAGCCACAGAGCCGTCCAGTGCCCAGGCAGAAACGCCAACACCGACCGTCAAGGATGGCACTTCATACATCCTGCAGATGGGTTCATTCCGAAAATATGGAGACGCCGACCGCATGAAAGCGAAGCTTGCACTGATCGGCATCGAGGCGGAGATACAGAAGGTCAGCATCAATAACCGTGATACCTTCCACCGGGTACGCAGCGGTCCTTATCAGACCCAACGACAGCTCAATGCCGTACGCCGCCTGGCGAATGAAAACAACATTGCCAGCCTGGTCATCAAGCTAAAAAAGTAAGATCTCTTGCAAGGTATTGGGATCTACTAAAAGACCTCACTCTACAACAACAAGCTATCTCTCTCTGTTTAACCCGGCAACGAAATATATTTGGTTGCCGGGTAATCGTCTGATCATCTACTGCCTACTTTGAATCGAGATATCAACTCATTCAACTGACACATAGAACTCTCGCTGATCGCCATGGAAGGCTGAAAGCCGGGGCGATTAGTCCCCGATAGGCGTAGGCGCGGTTGTATGGCCGTAATTGTGACTGTTAGGG
>JAHXHT010000039.1 GCA_025656435.1 Candidatus Thiodiazotropha sp. (ex Gloverina cf. vestifex)
AACAGTCACAATTACGGCCATACAACCGCGCCTACGCCTATCGGGGACTAATCGCCTCGGCTTTCAGCCTTCCATGGCGATCAGCGGCCGTAGAATCAGATAGTCACACTAACTATTAATCAAGCAACCGTTCCGCCAGCCGGGTTAACCGTTCCAGTGCACCACGGTTCTTATCCACAAGCTCCCTGCCCACTTCGCCAATGCGGCTGCGTTCACTGGCATCACTAAGCCATTGGCTAACCTGTGCAGAGAGCGTCGATGTTGAATCAACCTGCACCGCTGCCTGCTGTCGAAGAAAAAGCTCGCTAATATCAGCGAAATTGAACATATGGGGGCCGAATACAACTGCCACTCCCTGAGCTGCCGCCTCGAGAATATTATGGCCGCCGTGAGAGACAAGACTGCCACCGATAAACGCCACATCAGATGCCCCCATGAAAAGCGTCAACTCACCCATGGAGTCTCCAAGAAAGACTGCTGTTTCAAAATCACAGGCATGCTGCTCGCTCCGTCTCACCATTGAGAATCCCGCCTCCTCGACCAGCTGCGCCACACGATCAAATCTCTCCGGGTGGCGAGGTACCAGTACCAGCAAGGTATCCGGAAGTTGCCGGCGTATCTCTGTATGCGCTTGCAGAACTATCTCATCCTCTCCCTCATGGGTACTGGCTGCCAACCACACCGGTCGCTGCCCTCCCCAATCCCGACGCATGACATCGGCACGTTCACGCAGACTACCGGGAAGATGGATATCGTATTTGATGCTACCGGTCACCTCGATCTGGTCGGGGCGGGCACCCAAGGTGAGAAAACGTTCGGCATCCGTCTCAGCCTGCGGCGCGATGATAGTGATGTTACGTAACGCTTCCTGCGTCAGGCTGGCGACACGACGATAACGCTGGGCGGACCGCCCGGAGAGACGGGCATTGGCCAATAGGGTCGGCACACCCGCCTGCTTTGCGTAGCAGATAAGATTGGGCCAGATCTCAGTCTCTACCAACACCAACAGACAGGGACGAAAAGTCCGCAAAAACCGCCTGACCACCCAGGGCAGATCGATGGGTGCATAACGATGCTCAACTTCATCCCCGAACAACGCTTGAACCCGCTCTGCACCTGTGAGCGTTGCCGTGGTTATCAGAATCGGCAGATCGGGAAACCGATCTATCAATTGTCTCACCAATTGAACAATTGCCAGCACTTCCCCTACCGACACGGCATGTACCCATATCCCACGTTGGCTCGACTGTCCCCCAAAAAATCCAAAGCGTTCCTTCCATCGTCCACGATAGGCCGGCGCCTTGAATCCACGCCAGTAGAGCCTCAGCAGGTAGGCGGGAATCAAAAGGGTAAACAGAGCCGTGTAGAGGTAACGCATTGACTGGATACAGTCCAAGTGTGGTTGAGTAGATCCCTAGTGTACCTCGACATCGGCTCTGTAACATTTCTGCTCAACTGCGACAGGTCTTTCCTCTGCAATTAACCGTGTCGAAAGCAAACCGGGTCGCCTTGTCGTGTATATCGGCTTATACTTCATGGCCAGTCGATTGTATGTCCTAAACCAACTCAAGCTTTTCTCTCAGTGTTATCCAAGCCAACAAGCTCAAGCTATGCACCCCGTTATTGGCCAACTCATTTGGGGCTTACACTACTTTGGCTAATCTGCCGTTGGTTTCCCTATTCAGCCATTGTCTGGCTGGGCCGTCGATTGGGACACCTTGTATTGCGATTGGGAGAACGACGCCGGCATATTGCCGAAGTCAATTTGGCCCTTTGCTTTCCAGAACATGGAGAGCGGGAGCGCGCAACCCTCCTGAAAGACCATTTTGAAGCGCTCGGTATAGGCCTGCTGACCACGGGCATGGCCTGGTGGGCCAGCGACAGTCGACTCCAGCCAATGGTGAAGATCGAGGGACTGGAGCATCTGCAAGCTGCTATCAAGGATGGCAGGGGAGCGATTCTCCTGAGTGCCCACTTCGCCGATCTGGAGATGAGTGGCCGTCTGCTGAGTCTGTTTCACCCTTTCGCAGTCATGTACCGCCCCCATGAAAACCCAGTCATAGAGGCCGCCTTCCGGCGTAACCGGGAACTGCGTTTTGACGCCGCGATATCCCGAGGTGATGTGCGGCAGATGATCAAGACCCTGAAACAGAACCAGGCTGTCTGGTACGCGCCGGATCAAAGTTATAGCGATCCTAACAGCACGTTGGTTCCCTTTTTCGGCGTGCCTGCATCGACCAACCTCGGCACTTCCCGGCTAGCTAAAGTCAGTGGTGCTCCAGTACTACCCTTCTTTGGTTACCGGCTGCCGGGGAAACAGGGTTATCGACTGGTCATCCACCCACCGGTTGGGTCATTTCCGACAGATGATACAGATAGCGACACGGCTTGTATCAATCAAATCATCGAAGCTGCAGTCAGAGAAGCGCCAGAGCAGTATTTTTGGATCCATCGACGCTTCAAGAATCGTCCCGGGCTGCCCGGTCCTTATTGAAAATGAGTTAGCCGGATATATTAAGCAGCGCATCCATCAGCCTCACATTCGAGGCCAGATGATCCGGGTTGATAGTACCCACGATCATGCTGCTGACGCCGGGTTGAGAGAAAATGAATTCCATTGAACGCCGCACGCCCTGTTCTCCCTGAACATGGCCACTCATCAGTCCTTTTTTCACGAGAACACCTTTCCCCTCTTTCTCTGCTGCCTGCAGTACCGGCAGTTCATCGTTGTAATCGAGATTGCAGGTGGCCATGATCAGATCGCACGTCTCAACAACCCGTAAGCCGCCCTCAACCGTCTTGCTGGACATGCCGATGGCTCGCACCAGTCCCTTGCGCTGCAAATCACGCAGGGTCTCCAGCACAGGCTCATGCTCAAGGATCTGCATATCGTCACCGTGGGAATGGATCAGCACCACATCGAGGTAGTCTGTCCGCAGACGCCGCAGGCTTTGCTCCACCGACAGTCGGGTATGCGGGTCTGAAAAATCAAAGCGTGACTGGCCCTGTTCGAAGATTTCTCCTACCTTGGTGACGATGACCCAATCCTGACGGCTGCCGGGCAGTAACCGACCGAGCCGCTCCTCACTGGTACCGTAAGCTGGCGCAGTATCGATCAGGTTGATGCCGAGATCCCGTGCCATGGACAACAACCGACTCACGGCAGCATCGTCAGGGATCTCGAAACCGGCAGGATATTTCACCTGCTCATTGCGGCCGAACTTGACTGATCCCAACCCTAGGGGACTGATTTCGATACCTGTCTTGCCCAGGAGTCTCAGGTCCATAGATGTTCCTTTTCCCAAGGTAGTATTGCGGCTTGCGCAAGGGCGATGCTCAATGAAACATTTGCCGACTCTGAGGTTGGAGGTACGTCTGCCTCCAACAGCTCTGCCATGACCTGCTCAGCGAGCCGTGGTGCAAAAGCAAGTTTGGTAGGCCAGGCCACAATCAGGCCCTCATGTGCCTGTACAAAACTACTCTCAGGTCGCCCGCCATCTGACTGGTGGGGTTCCGCCCGGTCGACATTCAGCGTACCCCATGCCACTTTCTGTAAATCCACCCAGGGCAGCAGCTGATTGAGTTCCCGCTTTGCGGCTGCTATCTGTTCCTCTTGATTACGCCCTACACCTTGCTCAGCCACATCCCCGCCCAAATACCAGAGGGTCTTGTCGCAGGCGAGGGGATAACTGGTCACCGTCAGTCGCGGATTGGCGCTGGCGCCCAGACAATGCGCATAGAGTGGCGGCAAGTCTCCTTTGAGCATCACCATCTGAAGTGGGCGCTTTTGCATGATGGGTTTATCCCGACCCAGACATTTGAGTAACGCCTCATTGCCTGCGCCTGCCGTGAAGACGGTCTGTCTTGTCTCCAACGTCTGCCAGGCGCCATCTTGACCCAGTAGACTGAAGCGGCGGGCATGGTCAAAGCGCAGGCCATCCGGCCAATTCAGCGTGTAGGCGCTATCACCAAACTGGCGGGACAACTCGCTGACCAGGGAAGCCACATCGAGAACCGGCTCATCCAGCCGGTAGACCGTCCCTTTGAAGCCAGGATTGCGGAAGGCCGCTGGACAGTCATTCTCCTTCACTTCACGCACCCGGCTCTCCATCACCTTGCCGGCAAAGAATCCGGCCATGCGTGAAATCAATCCCGATGTGGACCAGAGAAACTGATGATCGGAGAGCATTCGTACCCGACTCAGATCCAGTTCACCCTCTCCTGTCAGGCAATCTCGCCAGATTCCCGGCATGGCCTTGATGGCCTGAGACGAACCGGTCAGCTTACCGGTCAGCGCATACTTGGTACCGCCATGAATGATGCCCTGGGAGGCGAGTGTCTGCACGCCTCCGAGCCCGTTGGGCTCCAGCAGAATGGCGCTGTACCCGGCTTGACGCAGACGAGCCAGCAGCCACAATCCGGCAATGCCACCACCGAAGATGGCCACATCCACTTGAGTAGAAACTGGGGAGGCTGAAAAGGAACCCACGATGGTTATTGATCCCTGGCGCGAATTTCCCTGATCAGGCCGGTGGTGGACACATCATCGACATACTCCATCACCATCACCTTGCCGCCGCTCTCGCGTACGCATTTTGCGCCGGGAATCTTGTCAGGATCATTGTCTCCGCCCTTGATGAGAAAATCGGGTTTGAGCCGGCAGATCAGCCGCTCGGGGGTCTCTTCACTGAACGGCACAACCCAGTCGACACAGGCCAATGCGGCAAGTACCGCCATACGTCTTTGCAAAACATTGACCGGCCGGTCATCGCCTTTCAACTGGCGCACTGTCTCATCCACATTCACTGCCACCACCAGGCGGTCGCCGACCCGGCTGGCCTGCTCCAGATAGGTCACATGACCGGCGTGGAGAATATCGAAACAACCGTTGGTAAAGACCAGACTTTCACCCTGCAGACGGGCGATCTGAGCAAGACGCACCAGTTCGTCTTCCCCGACCACGCCACGGTGAGTCACATGCTGTTCCATCAGTGCCGCCTTGAGTTCATCCATACTGACAGAAGCTGTGCCCAATTTACCCACTACGACACCGGCTGCCACATTTGCCAGGTGGGTAGCGGCATCCATTGGCAGACCGACAGCCATCGCTGCGGCAAGTACAGAAATCACGGTGTCACCGGCACCGGTCACATCGTAGACTTCCCTTGCATGGGTTGGCATGTGGCGGGGCGTCTGGTCTCGCTGTATCAGGGTCATACCCTGCTCGCCCCGGGTGATCAGCAATGCCTCAAGCTCATACTTGGCCATAACCTCCTCACCCCGCTGAACAAGCTCGTCCTGATCACGACACTCGCCAGCCATCGACTCGAACTCCGCCAGATTGGGCGTGATCAGGGTTGCACCGCGGTAGCGCTCAAAGTCCCTGACCTTGGGATCGACCAGCACCGGCTTACCCTGCCCGCGCGCAATCTCGATGAATGCCTGGGTACTGTGAAGCGTTCCCTTGTTGTAGTCTGACAACACAACCAGATCACACTCGTTCAATAACACCTTATAGCGTTCCGTCAGAGATTCACTACTGACATTCGGAAATCCATCCTCAAAATCGAGTCTGATTAACTGCTGATTCCTACTGATGACCCGAAGTTTTGTAATGGTAGGAAAGCCTTCCAACCTATCGAAGGCACAAGTCACACCGGCTGCGTCAAGAATACGCTCGAGGGTTTCGCCGGAATCATCATCACCCACGATACCGGCAAGCGTGGTCCCACCACCAAGTGCTGCAATATTCAACGCGACGTTACCCGCACCACCCGGACGTTGCTCATCATCACTCACCCGCACCACGGGTACCGGCGCCTCGGGTGAGATCCTGCCAGTATCGCCGTGCCAGTAGCGGTCGAGCATGATATCGCCGACAACGAGGATTCGTGCCTGCTCGAACGAAGGTAAATCGATGGACATGGTGAAGGGCATCCGGCTTGAAAAACGAGCTGTATATTAACACTTCCCGTCACATTCTGGCGATTGAGCGCGGTCATGCGTAAAATCACCAAAACCCGATTCGCCAGCAATCACGTATCCTAAGCAGGCCAATTAACACTTATGACCAGTAAACAGCTCTATCTCCGCCTGCTCGGTTACGTTCGCCCCTATCGAAAGACATTTATACTCTCGATTCTCTTTACCGTACTCCTGGCTTTGACTGAGTGGGTGCTACCGGCACTCTTCAAACCTCTGCTTGACGGCAGCTTTGTCGAGAAAGACATGCAGACCATCCGCCTGATGCCCCTTGCCCTGATAGGCATCTTCATTCTTCGCGGCATCGCTTCCTATACCAGCACCATGGCCATCCAATGGGTGGCCAACAAGGTTGTCATGGATCTGCGGAACGAGATGTTCCAGCGCCTGATGACGTTGCCCAACCGCTACTACGACGACAATCCCACCGGCACCGTTCTCTCCAAGATCACCTTCAACGTGCAGCAGGTGGCATCTGCTTCTACCGAGGTGCTCATCGTGCTGGTGCGCGATTCGGTCGCCGTTCTCGGACTGTTGGGCTGGATGCTCTACCTGGACTGGCGCCTGACCCTATCCATTTTGATCATTGGCCCGCTCATTGGCCTGTTGGTCAATTCCATTAGCAGACGACTGCGCCAATTGAGTGAATCAATTCAGAGCTCCATGGGTGACATGACCCACGTACTGGAAGAGGGCATCCAGGGCAACAAGGTAGTCAAGCTTTTCGGTGGCCAGGACTACGAAACAAAACGCTTTGCTCATGTCACCAACTGGGTGCGCCGCTACCACATGAAGCGTGTCGCGGCCGCTGCACTCGCCTCTCCGGCCGGCCAGCTGATCATGGTGCTTGGTCTGGCCGGTGTGGTTTATTACGCCTCGTTACAATCTTTGGAAAACAAATTCACGGTGGGTGCCTTCGTCTCCTTTATTGGTGCGTTGGCAATGATGATGTCGCCGATAAAGAAGCTGATCCGTATCAATGAACAGCTTCAGCCCGGACTGGCGGCTGCACAAAGTGTGTTCGAACTCGTCGATCAATTGCCGGAGGAAGACAGGGGCGAGCGTCGTGTGGAACGCTTGCAGGGACGGATCGAGTTTGTCCAGGCCTGTTTCAGTTATCCTGGATCTGCCAAGCCAGCCGTAGAATCACTATCCCTAACAATTGAGCCCGGTGAGCGCATCGCCCTGGTAGGTCCATCAGGGGGAGGCAAAACCACAATCGCCAATCTGATTCCCCGTTTCTACAATCTGGATCAGGGCAGCATCCTTATTGATGGCATCGACATTCAATCGATGCCCCTCTCAAGCCTGCGCAAGAACATTGCACTGGTCAGCCAAGAGGTCATCCTTTTCAATGACAGCGTGGAGGCCAACATCGCCTACGGAGAGATGCGGGATACACCAAGAGCACAAGTCGTCGAAGCTGCAAATGCGGCCTATGCCATGGATTTCATCGAGAAGATGTCCGAAGGGCTTGATACTCTAATTGGAGAAAAAGGCGTCAGACTCTCCGGTGGACAGAGACAAAGACTGGCGATTGCCAGAGCCCTGCTTAAGGACGCACCCATCCTGATTCTCGATGAAGCCACTTCAGCCCTGGACAATGAATCTGAGCGTTACATCCAGCAGGCTCTGGATGCTCTCACAAAAGACCGCACGACCATGATCATCGCACATCGACTCTCAACCATCGAAAATGCCGATCGCATCATTGTTATTGCTAACGGACGCATTGAAGAAATCGGCACTCATCAGGAACTGATTGCAAAGAAGGGTTTTTACAGCGCCCTATATGAGAACCTGAATTGATCCTCACTAATAATGCTCGCTCTTAGATTTATACAACTTGAATCAAAACCGGTAGCTCACGCCCGAGGCATGTAATGTTCCGTCAAATCAAAACCTATCTTCCTACTGTAGGCTTGCGTGGTTCGCTCTATGCTTTATGGGGCAGTGTAAAAAATAAGACATTTGATCTTAAAATTGAAGAGCCAGGCATTCGTTACCCATTCTACTTAAGACTACCTTCATCAGATGCACCAACCTATAAACAGGTATTCATGAAGGATGAATATGATTTCGAGATTGATGCAGAACCGGAGATCATTGTCGATGCAGGTGCCAATATTGGACTTGCCTCAATTTATTTTGCCAACAGGCATCCAAGAGCCACAATTTATGCAATAGAACCTGAACAGAGTAACTTCACTGCCCTACAGAAAAATACTGCTGGCTACGACAACATCATAACGATTCATGTCGCATTGTGGCATGAAAAGCGTAAAATCAACCTGGTTGACCCTGGTTTGGGTAATTGGGGATTCATGACTCAGGAAACCGAAACAAGCGAACAGATCGGAGAAGAGCGACATCTGGTTCAGGCAATTACCGTTGACGACATCATCAGTGACTATGACATTAATCGTATAGACATACTGAAAATCGATATCGCGGGTGCCGAGCGGGAGGTTTTCTCAAACACCTCCTCCTGGCTGGATAAAGTTGACATGATCATTATTGAACTACACGAAAGGATGAAACAGGGCTGCAATAGAAGCTTCTACAATGGATCAAACGGGTTTGCTTATGAATGGTCACAGGGTGAAAATGTCTACCTTTCTAGGCAGCAGAGAAAATAGAGACCAAACACACCAACACATTCACATCACCAATTCAGGGTTTACCCGCATTACTTGGCGCAGCATCAATCTTAGATGCCGCTTGAAGTGACATTGCCCCCATCATTCCCATCCAGAGCAAAATAAATCGTCCCTCACTGAAGGTAGAGAAATGTGAGCTAAAAAGACTTGTTGCACACCATGCAAGCAGCACACCCCCTCCGATCACTTTCCACGGCTCATCGACTTTCTGCATAAAAAATGATGCGATGAAACCAATAAACACAATAAGTCCGACAACCCCGTGCTCAACAACAATTTTTAAAAACTGATTATGCGGGTCTCCGGTTGAGAATTTTCGCCAACCCGTTTCATCATCTATCTGCTTGCTGTATGCGCGTTCGAAACCACCCGTACCAAAACCAAATATCGGCCTTTCAAGCACCATGTGTTTCGTATTCTCCAACATCACCATTCGCGCACCAAGGGAATTATAGACTTCGGATGACTTATAACTTAAAGCCTCATCAATTGCTTGATTGATTCTTTGATTGGCAACAGGCGAAACCATCAAAAGCGATATCGCCAAAGCAGGCACTGCAACCATGAGCAGCCATTTTCTCCAACCCTTGAAGAGATGAAAAACGGTTGCCACAAGCAGCACGAGAAATGCCAGATATCCGCTTCTGCCTGGCGTAATAATAATTACGTTTGTAACCAGTATCAGGCCACTGACTAGCAAGGTGTATCGACGTATCGATGACTCATAGACATTAAACATAAGCAGCATCACAGCAACGAAAGCTGCAACTGAAAAAAACATCCCTTGGGCCGCATGGTTTCGAAGAATAATACCAGGCGGATACTTGTAAACACCCACATCCATGAAAAATGTAGCGTAGGAGGCAACCCCACAGATCGCCACGACCGTAACCAGTAACCAAGCCGATCTTTGCTTCCACACCAACTCATCAAAAACCGCCAAGGCCATTATCACCATTAGCAGCTTTCTCCAACCCCACAAAAACCTCCCGCTAACCGAGAAGGTTTCAATTGAATAAAAGACTCCAGCGACTAACACCAAGCCGAACCCGATTGACATTATCATCAATGGCTGGCTGAGAATCAGCCTCAGTCGCGTTCTTAACTCACTTGAGGACACAAAAGCGAGATATAGCAGCAGTTCTGCCAGCACGGCAAGAGGCGGCGAGAACATGATCGCCACCAACTCAAACAGAAGTAAATATCTGGCGAAAGACAACGCAGAAAAGCGTTGTGTATATTCCTGCAGAACTGACACGACCTACACTTCCCCTCAGGCTATTTTCTTTCCAAGAAATACTTTTAACTTAACCAACCACCCTCTCAGTTTTCTACGCTGAAACCTATTCCATCGATAACGCAAAACATTGTATAGGCGGCCATGCTTGCTTCGGCTCGAATCAAGCTCAGTATCAAAGTAACCAAACACACTCCCCTGCTCGACCAGCGGCTCTCTAAACCAATACTGCTGAATATCGATCAGGCTATCAATGCTTCTGACCAAGTGATCTGCAGGCAATGTGACTTTATTCGTATCAAGCCAATCAAGACGTTTATTAATTGCAGTCAGATCAGTAATGTATCCTTCCGTTGTCGCAATTAGCTGAGGCACAAGCATCTCATCACTCAAAAAGAATGAGTCCGTTACCTTAGTATCAGATCCGCCAAGGTACACGAGATACCCCTCATCCAGCTTATCAATAAGCGGCGCACCAGCGCATAGCTTTTGCGTAAAATCTCGACACAAAAATACATCATCCTCGAATACAAGAATTCGTTTGTATGACTGTTCCCTAGCCACTTGCCAAGCTTTGATATGCTTTAGCACGAGAGATTTATGCGGCAGTCTCATTGGACTTTCCGCAAATACATCATCCAGTAATTGCTGATCGATCTCAGGTGGGTCGTAATCAAAAATAAAGTTGAAAGCTATACCATGATCCTGGAACTGCTTTTTGGCATGCTCAATACGCTGAGTAAAAGATGCAACGCTTAAAACAAAAACGGCATCCACGCAGTCACTGATCTTATTCAATACTTCACTCATCAGAACACCTCAAAGCAAATCCACGCTACTCACTGGCTTCTCTTGCAGAGATCTCTTAACTTCTTCAATCACAACACTGACGCCAAGACCATCAAGACATTTACTGCGACTCTGCCTGTGCCTCTCGCAGCCCTCCTCTCGACACGGCACGCAATTATCAGGCAAGTAAGCCCCCTGTATCAGACAAACATTACCTACCCTTTGCGGCGTCGAGGAGTACATTTGAAAAGGCGACACACTTTCATTGAAGCCTTTTGGCCAGGGCCCCCACTTTACGGGATTACTGGGACCGTAAATAGCGATAACAGGCACCCCTGTCGATGCGGCAAGGTGAGTGACTGAGGTATCCGGCCCGATAAAGACAGCAGATGAAGACACGACATTCGTAATCTCGCCAAAACTTAATTTACCTGCCAAGTTATTAACATCAGCCCCGAAACCAACAGTCAATTCCTCGCAGAACACCTGCTCTTCCTTGTCTGGTCCACCGGTTAAAATGACATCCATTCCTCGCCCGACTATCCAGGCGATCAATTCACTCCAAGCTTTCGCTGTCCACTGCTTGTAGGGCCATTTCGGAAAGGAGTGTATGACAGCATAGGGCTTATCACTTGGATCACGGCCTAGAATCCTTATTTTTTCCTTGCCGGACATATTAACGTATGGAGGCACCACATCACGCAAAGACTCAATACCTAATACCCTTGCGAGAGCAAGATTCTGCTCTACGGTATGTGTATTGATATCATCTAGCATTGCCCAGCCCCGATTCATCCTACGCTTTAATGCGTAGTTACTGTCTTGATCTGAAATCAGGCTAATTCTCTTCGCAGATGCCAAAAATGCATAAATGTTTGGCCGATCACCGGCCAGTGATGAGACTGCCAGATTATAGCGGCGATAGATTTGGCGCAGCAGTTTTACGTTATGCTTAACCCCTGACTTCGCCTCAACTTCTATTAGGTTCGTTATATCCTGATTACCTTCCAGGATCGCTCCAGTATTTCGAAACACCAGAACATCGATTTTCGATTCTGGCCAAGCTTGCTTCAGACTATGTATCAGTGGCGTTACCAACAATACGTCACCAATCCTTCTTGTCGCGATCACCAGCACCCGCTCAGGACCACTCACGACAGGATACTCAAAGGACTTGATGGCAACCGGCTCAGTCATTGAGGCCATTTTCTCCAACATGATCTGAGACGCCACTAGATGCCACCAAATCCCGCTTTCCTTCCAGCGCATCATTGAGTCGTTTTAGATTATCCGGTTCGAGATTGCGATTGTTTTCTCTATGCCACAAATGTAAAATAGGTACTGAAAAATGACCATCCTTCCGTATGACACCCTTTCCCATGAGGCGAACCACCAGGTCGGCATCCTCATGTCCCCAACCGGCAAATTCTTCATCAAAGCCGTTAACAGCAAAAAAATTCCGCCTCCAGATACCCAGGTTGCAGCTCTGGGCGCCGGACCAGTTGTATGCCCTTTTCTTTCGCCAGGCGCTATCTCCCAGACGAATCAGTGGAAACAACCGATTGACCTCACCCATCAATCTGCCTCTAATCCATCGCGGCAAACTCCAGCGAAAGGGTCTCTCTCTTCCTTCCAGCACCAATCGACTCAATGCCTCACTCATCAGAATTCGGTTTCCCACTACTTGGCAGTTGTTCTCTGCCAATGCCAGATGGCGCTTAATGAAATCGGGAAATACCAGGCAGTCCCCATCAAGAAAAACCAGATAGTCACCTTGTGACGCTGCCACACCACGATTTCTCGCTTGGCCGGCACGAAACCCATTATCTTCTTGCCAGAGAAATTTAAGGTTACAGGCAATTTTTTCCTGCCAGGCATCAACCACCGAACGAGTTTCCGGACCAGAACCATCATCGGTCACAATAATTTCCAATGGCATAACCGTTTGCAATGACAACGCCTCAAGCACACTATCCAACGCCCCTGGCCACTCATAGGTAACAATGATGACACTGACTCTCATCGCACCACTCATGTCATCTCTTTTCATCAAGATAGAGCAGCTTAAGATACTTATAGTAGACGCCTTCGGCATTCGATACTGCCAACAAAAAACCCTCACGCCCATCGAGAAACCCCGCCTTCAAAACATAGGTTCTGAAGAAAGCCCAGAGGCCACGAAACACTGCCGTGGGTAAACTGCTTTTTTTCTGCTGGCTAAATAACTTTTCGGCACTCGCACTGGAGTAGCGATTCACTTTATCCAGTACTTGCTCCAGAGAATCGAAGCTCCGATGCAGGATGGAGTGATGCAATTGCCCGGGCTTACTTTCAAAAACAAGTCTTTCGTGAACCACATCGTCACTGAATGTGGCGCTGGCACGGCGAAACAGCCTTGCCACATAATCGGGTCGCCACCCACTATGCTCAATCTCTCTACCGCAATAGGACGAAAGCCTGGGAATCTCATAGACATCCGCAGACTCGACATCAGTGATAACCGCTTCAATCTCTGCTCTAAGGTCTTGCGGTATACGCTCATCGGCATCGAGTGAGAGCACCCATTCTCCACTGGCATGAGACAGCGCCCGATTCTTTTGCACGCCAAATCCCTG